>JAUWHU010000004.1 GCA_030605705.1 Thermoflexia bacterium
TGCGTATCTACCAGACGTTAGGACGGGGCGCGGTGGCTCGCGTGCATCTGCTGGCCGGTAATGGCGAGCAGCACCTGGTCTGGGAGGGTACGGACACGGACGATACTTGTCCGGGGGTGTTGCGCCTTTCCTTTCCGCGCGCGACGTACCGGGTCGCAGGGGTGCGAATCGAGTTGGATGAGTCGCGCACCGGCTTTTGGAATCAGGTTGACGCGGTGGAGATGATCGGGGTGCGGTGAGGAGATGGGAGACAGGAGATGGGAGATAGAGACAGGAGATAGGAAGTAGGGGAAACCCTCTGTGGTTTCCCCCAGTTATTTGCCCTGGAGGCGTTCTCGCAGGATGTTGGGGATGTGGCCGCCTTGTGCTAAGATGCGGAGGGTTTCTTCCGGCGGCAGGGCGGGGGCCGCTTCAGGTTCTGGGGGGGGAGGAGTGGGAGCGGCAGCCGGGGTTTTGAGGTGTTCCGACCCCATCAGCCACAGGAGCGCCTCGGTCGGGTCGGCGGTCGCGGGAGCTGCCGGGGCGGGCGAGTGGGCTGTCACGTAGAGGGTCGGCGTCGCCGGCCACGGGGGCGTGGCCGGTTGCGGCGCGCTACCGATGACGAGGCAGCGGAGCGCGGCGGCGGCCTCTACCTGGGTCAACAGTGTATCCCAGCGAGGATTCCCCGGCGTGGCGGGCGGGAGCGGGCTGACCAGGAGCAGGCGTTGCTCCGCCAGGAGCGCGACCTCGCGGCCGGTCGGCGTCAATTGTTCCAGACCGCAGCGGGCGAAGAGCAATATTTCCCCCTCGCTATCCGCCATTTCTGCCAGCAATAGCGCCGTCTGATCGCTGCCGTGTGTGGCGGCGACCAGGAAGGATTCTCCCAACAGCAGGCCCAGCGTCTCCTGGGCGATGTCGCGTTCGTCCGGTGGGATGGCGACGGGTTGCAGGTAGATGAGCGGGCGACGGAGCAGCTGCGCATCCCCCCGGTAGAAGAGTAGGGCGGGACGTGACTCGAGGGGCAGGCGTCGCAGCCCGGTGGGATAGAGCGGTTCGTCCCAGCGCAGGGCCGTGAGGGGGGGCAGGGTCGCCGGCGGGCGCAGGATGCGGGCCTCCTCGGTGGTCAATCCCAGGCCGTTAGCTGCGCCGGGAAGCGCGGCTAACGTGTCCGTCAGGTTTCGCTTTGTGGTTTGCCAGCTGTCCAATAAATGTTTAGCGCGTGACGTAGGCAGCCCGCTGGCGAAGAGGAACCAGGCCCAGAGTTGGGTTTCGTGGCTCACGAGCGTGGCTCCCGCTCCATGATGATGGTGACGGGGCCATCGTTGAGCAGCTCCACGAGCATGTGCGCGCCGAAGACGCCGGTTTCCACGTGGATATCCTCGGCCCGCAGCGCGTCACAGAACAGCTCCACCAGCGGTTCCGCCAACTCCGGCGGCGCGGCGTGGGCGAACGAGGGCCGGAAGCCGCGCCGGATGTCTCCTTGCAGGGTGAATTGGGAGACGACCAGGACGCTGCCCCCGGTGTCCATGACGGAGAGGTTCATTTTGCCGGCGGCGTCGGGGAAGATGCGCAGGTTGGCGGTTTTGTGGGCCAGCCAGCGGGCCTCCGGCTCGCCATCGCCGGCGCCCACGCCCAGGAGGACGAGTAGACCGCTAGCAATGGCTCCCACGGTCTGGCCGTCTACGGTGACGGATGCCCGGGAAACTCGTTGTACGACAGCGCGCATGATACCTCCGGTGGGCGGGTTGAATGTATTGTCTCAATGAGTCTACTGAAAAAACTAAGAATTTTACCACAGAGGACACAGAGAGCGCAGAGATTTTAAACTTGATCTTGAGAAAATTAATTTTTTGACGTGTGAAGTGTAATTTTCTTAAACCAAATCTCAACTTTTCTATCTTCTCCGTTTATGGGCATTACCTGCCCATACTACGCTCCGTGGTGAGATGTCCTTTTTTCAGGGGAGCCCTCAATAAGTAGGTAAATAGCTGTTCCCCGAATCACGGCGATACCATGGCCCAGGGGGCCAACGGCCCACGGGAATCGCCTACTACGAGCCAGTTTCCCCTACGTTGACGCCACGACGAAGGCGATGGCAATCCCGCCATCGTGACTGAGGCTGATGGCCCACTCGGTCCAGCCCTGCGCCGCGGCTAAGGTTTTGGCCTGTCCGCGCAAGGCGAGGGTGGGCTGACCGCTGGGGCGACTCAACACTTCCACGTCGTGCCAGCCGATGCCTGTGGTGGAGAGCATTTTCATGCCTACGCCTAAGGCCTTGGCGACGGCTTCTTTGGCGGCGAAGCGCGCGGCCAGTTCCGCCGGGCGGCAGGCCGCCAGTCGAATTTCGGCGGGAGTGTAGACGCGCTCCAGGAAACGGTCTCCGAAGCGGGTCACGGTGCGGGCGATGCGGGATATTTCCACGATGTCCACGCCGGTGGTCAGGGTTGAATGATTTGTTATCATGGAAAGTTAATCACGACTCTCCTGCAGAAAGTCTTATTCTTAACGCAAAGATTTTTTAACGCAGAGGCGCAGAGACGCAAAGAGTTCTTAGCGCAAAGACGTAGAGATTTTTTAATACTACACTCTGTTGTAATTTTTCTTTGCGCCCTTGCGCCTTGGCGTCTCTGCGTTTATCTTAACTACTTGCTTTGCGTGTCATC
>JAUWHU010000151.1 GCA_030605705.1 Thermoflexia bacterium
AGGTTACAGGTTGTCCACAGGAGAGTACTTGGAGTAAAGAGATTGAACTATCCGGGTGTTTTCCAGGGACTGTGTGTACAGTTCTACCATTTGGATGTTGCTCCATCGTCCCGCCAATTGCGTCAGGCGCGAGGGTGCGCCATTGACGGACATCAGCGTTGCGAACGCACGCCGGAAAGCGTGAGGTGAGACCTTTGGAACTCCGGCTTCCTCTCCCAGGCGGGAGAGCACTCTGCGTAATCCTTCTGGTGTCAGGGATGCGCCAGGCTTTAGTCCCCCCAACGCAATAAGGAGTGTGCCAGGGTCAGCACGGTTGTGCTCAGCCAGCCATGTGCAGCGTACCCCTAGCCATGTCTCCAGGTGTGCCGTGGTTCGAGTGCCGAAGGGTGCCAGGGCTTGCTTGTCTCCTTTGCCTATCACAGTCAACAAGCCTTTTTGCAGATCCAGGTTCTGTATTTTCACCCTGCGTATTTCCGAAGCTCTGAGTCCTGAATCTGTCAGCAGCGAAACCAATGCCAGTTCCCGTTCCCTACGAGGAGAAGCCAGCGCACTGGCCGTTTTTAGCAGCTGCTTGATTTCCTCTGCTGACATGGTGCGTTGTCTTCGCTTTGGCACAGGGGGAAGTTTGATGGTCTGGCCGGGATTATTCTCCAATGCTTCTTCCTCAATCAAGAATTTGAAAAAGGCATGCATGGCGGCCACGGCCTGGCGATGCGTGGCTGGGCTCCACTGTTCAGCCATTTTAGCTCCCCAGTGGCGTAGAACGCGCCGATCCACCTGGGTAAGATCAGTGATTTCCTCTTGTTGCTCCAAGTACTCTGCCATTTTGTGCAGGTGCCAGTCGTATTGCCGCCGCGTACATTCGCTGCGGCGTAATTGCTTGAGGGAAAGCAAGAATTCATCAATCCAGTTGTCGAAATTCATAAGAGGCCTCCTGTTATTGTGGGGATGTAGGAAAAACTGGGAGCATTTTGTCACCAAAAGTACCAAGTGACAAGATGGAGATATTTGAGTGACCTGGAGGGCTTGAGGGAAAACACTGCATTTTCATAGTGGCACAGCGTTGTGCAACGGTGATTCGTTGAATACGCGCGTAATCACTGCGTCGCTGCCGTCCGGTGAAAATATCATCATTGAAACCTGTATCGTTGCTGAGTATGCCTACGCTCTGGTGTCGCCGGTAGGGGAAATTCACCAGACCGGCTTCGTCTACATATAAACGGTGAATTCACGGCTAGAGATAACAAAAAATTCCCCCTCCGAGAACTGGAGAGGGAATTCTCAACTCTATTGTAGCACAAGACGCCAAAAAGCCTCAATGGGTGTGATTTTCGGGCACGCAGTGCTGCAGGAGCGATCGTCCGATTTGCCCCGTCCGTCCTGTTATGATACAATGAAGGTCAACGAAAAAAGCCTCGCGGCCTGGCCCGAGGCTGTGACCAGGACGGCGGAAGCACCCTGATGGGTACCTGGGCGGGTTTGTCTTTTGAGGGCACAGGAGCTTACCTGGAAAACAACCTCAAGTGGAATACGGCCATATTCATGCCAGCCTTGAATATAGCGTTGAATGGTAGTCTTATTCAAGATAGCCTTGAACATAACATGACACATAAGGGTTTGAATGACCATGCCAAAAGATAGTTTGCTTACTTCCACCCGTGCGGGACAATATCTACCGCAGCCCGGGGGCTATCGCGCGTTTATCCCCGCGCCTTTGCCGCCTGACCCGCCCGTGCAATTTAGTGGGGAGCTACAGAAGTTGCTCTCGCAGGCAGATCGGGCGTTGGGCCGTCTGGACGGTTCGATCCAGACCCTGCCCAACCCGGATTTGTTCGTCTTGATGTATGTGCGTAAAGAGGCGGTGTTATCCAGCCAGATCGAGGGGACGCAGAGCTCATTGCAAGACCTGCTGGCGGCAGAGGCGCAAGTCTTGGATCCAGATCGCCCACGCGATGTGGGGGAAGTGCTCAATTATGTGCGGGCCATGAATTACGGCCTGGCGCGTCTGGTGAAACTACCGGTTTCCATTCGTCTGATCCGGGAGATTCACGCCCAACTGCTCGAAGGCATGCGCGGTTCACATCTAACGCCGGGAGAACTGCGCCGTAGCCAGAACTGGATTGGCCCGAGCGGATGCACCCTGGCAGAAGCCACGTTCGTGCCGCCGCCGCCCGCTGAAGTGCCCAACGCGCTGGGGGCCTGGGAGAACTTCCTGCACCAGGATGATGCCTTGCCGCTGCTCGTCAAAATCGGACTGACCCATGCCCAATTCGAGACCATTCACCCCTTTCTCGACGGCAACGGGCGTGTAGGACGGCTGTTGATTACCTTTTTGCTGTGCGAACAAGAGGTTTTGTTCAAGCCGGTGCTGTATCTTTCTTACTACTTCAAACGCCACCGCGCAGCGTATTACGAACAGCTGCAAGCCGTTCGGG
The DNA here is from genome assembly GCA_030605705.1 of Thermoflexia bacterium. Lineage (GTDB taxonomy): Bacteria > Chloroflexota > Anaerolineae > B4-G1 > SLSP01 > JAUWHU01. The sequence continues at coordinate 2,436 of JAUWHU010000151.1, forward strand.
ACCATGGCGATTGGGAAGGCTGGCTGGCTTTCTTCCTGCGTGGCGTCGCCGAAGTCAGCGCGCAAGCCACCGAGACCGCGCGGCGCATTCTGGCGTTGCGCGAGGCGCATCGCGCGCTGATTACAGAGCACTTTGGCCGGGCCGCCGGGAATGGGCACCGGCTACTGGAATATTTGTACGAGCACCCTATCGTATCCGTGAATGACGTGCAAGAGCTGACCGGTACCTCGTACCAGGCGGCCAACACCCTGGTGAGCAATATGGAGACGCACGGCGTCCTTACCGAATTCACCGGCCAAAGCCGCAACCGGCGTTTCCGTTATGAGGATTACATCCGGCTGTTCGCCGACCCGGTTGTTGAGACACGTTAGCTGGAACGCACTTCAGAAAGTGCATCCCACCTGAGAGGAGCCATCAGGTCACGACCGGCATACACGCAAGATCACGTCTATCACTCGTGTGTACTACCGCAGTAGATGATTGTGACATGCGGCTTACCTTCTGGCAAATAGGGTATGTCTCTATTTCGCCACCATTTCGCCGCATAGTCGCTCTGATTTACCGGAAACTAAAGTTTGAGGAATAAGTAAAACCGATTTGCTCCACTACCCGGTGGTGGTACAATTATGAAAGTGGTTCTTTACAAACAAAAAGCCCCACGGCGACAGAAACGCCTGGGGCTGTGGCCAAGGTGAGAGAACACCCTGACGGGCATCATTGTACCACATCTGCTTCCCGGTGTCAATACACCCGGAGGTTTTTTTATGGCGTGCTCCTCTACGATGCCGAAAACCGGCGCACCAGTCGCGCGCTGGCGGCGACCGGCGCTACCTGGCGCTACACATACGACGCGCTGGGCCGTTTGATCCGCGAGACCGACCCGTTGAGCGGGACGACCGAGTACGAGTACGACGCGGTGGGCAACCTCACGGTCATCACCGACGCACTCGGTAACGATACCCGGACCGTCTACGACGAGTTGAATCGCCCGGCCATCAAGACCGATGCGCTGGACAACCCCACGCTCTACTTCTACGACGAGGTGGGGAACCTGGTGGAGCTCGCAGATCGGCGCGGGTACACCACCACCTACAAGTACGACGATCTCAACCGTGTCGTGGCGACGACCGACGCCGAGAGCAACCCCACCTACACCGCCTACGACGAGGTGGGCAACACCGTCGCCATCACCAACGCGCGGGGCTTTACCACGACTTACGGCTACGATCCGCTGGACCGGCGGGTGGTGGTCACCGGCGCGCTGGGCTACACGACGACCACGGCCTACGACCCGGCGGGGAACCTGGTGCAGCAGGTAGACGCGCTGGGGAACCCTACGGCGTTCGTCTACGATGCGCTGAACCGGCAGACATTCATCACCGACGCCCTGGGCTACACTCGCACCCTGAGCTATGACGCCGTGGGTAACACCGTCGCCATCACCAACGCGCGCGGCTACACCACCACCTATGCATACGACGGCCTGCGACGGCGGGTCGTCATGACCGACGCGCTGGGCAATCCCATCTTCACCGCTTATGACGCCTTGAGCAACACCCTTGCCATCACCAACGCCCGTGGCTTCCCCACTACTTTCGCTTACGATGCGCTCAACCGGCAGACGCTCAGCACCGATGCGCTGGGGTACACTCAGACGCTGGCCTACGATGCGGTGGGCAACCTGGTACAGCGGGACAAGCGCGGCTATCCCACGGCCTACGGTTACGATGCCCTCCACCGCCAGGTGCTCGTCACTGACGCATTGGGCTACACCAGCACCACGGCCTACGACCCGGAAGGCAACGCCGTGGCGACGACCGACGCCAACAAGCACACCACGCGCGCGGTCTACAACGGCGTGGGACGGCCTATCGCGGTCACAGATCCGCTCTCCGGCACGCAGTTGACCTATTACGATGAAAACTATAACGTCGTAGCCGCAGTCAACGCCCGAGGCTACACCACCACGGTGGCCTACGACGCGCTGGATCGGGAAGT
>JAUWHU010000518.1 GCA_030605705.1 Thermoflexia bacterium
TGCTCGTACAGCCGGGCGTTCTGGATGGCGACGGCGACCGTAGCGGCGACGGACTCGGCCAGCCGGCGGTGGTCGTCATTGAAGAAACCCGGCTGGTCGCTGTAGATGCTGAACGCTCCTATCGTCTCGTCACCGCTGAACAGCGGCACACTGAAGGCCGAGCGGACTCCGTCGTCCAACCCCGAGACGGGCAACCAGCGCTCATCCTGCAGCACGTCGGACACCAGGACTGGGCTGCGTTTCGTCGCCACCCATCCGACCAGTCCATTTCCCACTACCAGCTGCATTCGCCGGTCCAAAGTCGCCACTGATTCCGCAGTGTAGCCGGAGACGGCCACCAGCTGCAGTCGCGCTCTGTCCCGCTCACGCACCAGGATGATGCCGCGCATGGCCCCTACGACGGTGCAGAGCTCGTCCAGTGCGCGCTGCGCCACGTCACGTACGTCCAGGCTCTCGGAGAGCTGGCGACCCAGGCGGTAGAGTAACTCCAGGCGGGCTTTTTCCTGCTCTAACGAAGTGTAGAGCCGTGCGTTATCAATGGCCACGGCGACCTGGCCGGCCAGAGATTGAGCAATGGCAACGTCGGCTGCAGTGTAGAGGCCGGGTTGTGTGCTGTCAACCATCAAAACGCCGATCATCTCGCCGCGCACCAGGAGCGGCACTCCAAGCCAGGCGCGCACGCTCTCGGCTCCTGGCACCCAGATCCAGCGCTCATCCTCTCGCGCGTCGGCGATGAGGATAGGTTGGCGGTCGCGAGCCATGTCCTGCAGAATAGGGCTATCGCCCAGGCGCAGAGCCACCTCGGTTTTCACCATTTCTTCATCCTCGTAACCGATCACGGCGGCCATGGCGGGCTGGTCGTCGGCGAAGAGCAGGATGGAGGCGCTGTCGTAGGTCAAGACGCGCTTCGCCCGACGCAGAACCAGGGAGAGTACTTCATCCAGTTCTAACGTGGAACCTACGACCCGTGAGATTTCACGCAGTGCGTCGGCGCGCTCGCGGGCGAGCTGCTCGGCGTGGTACAGTCGTGCGTTCTCGAGAGCCACCGCCGCCTGGTTAGCGAAGAGTGAGAGCGCCTGTACTTCTTCCTCAGAGAATGAATGAGATTCGGTGTAACGGACAAACAACACGCCGGTACAGCGCTCCCTGGTTTTGAGAGGCAGACCGATGAAGGCCTTGATCCCTTTATTTCGCAGGGAGGGGTGGAGCAGTGGATCCTCCTCTTCCAGGTCGTTCGCTATCAAGGGCACGCCAGTCCGGTAAACGCTCATTGTGGTACCGCTGGAGCGGGGTAGGGATATATTTTCCTGCGGCTCCCCATCAGCTCCCATCCCCAGATGAGACTCCAGATGCCCCTCTTGATCAAGCAGGTTGATTACAGCCGAGTGAGCATCAGCGGCCTTGATCACCTGCCGGACTACCAGCTCGAGGGCTTCTTCCAGGCTCAGAGTCTCATTGATCTGGATGCTCAACTCATAAAGGCGAGTGATCCGCGCTACCAACTCCTGCGACTGCTGGTACAGCTGCGCGTTCTGGATGGCGACAGCGGCATGACCGGCAAAGGCTTCCAACCGTTGTACGTCGGCGGGGCTGAACTGCCCAGCCCGAGTGCCATCTGCGTTCAGGAAACCGATGGTTCCCCCCCCCGCCTGGATAGGCGCTCCAATGTAGGAGCGCCGCCATTCCTGGCCCGCCTCCATCACCCAATCGGGGGCGGCGGTTGTGTCGGAGATGAAGACGGTTTTTCCGCTCTCCACCATTCTCGTGAAGTTAGGGTACCTGACAAGGGGAACGGTGAAGCCGGCGATCTGTTCCTCAATGCCCAGACGTTTGTATCCCTGCCAGCGGACCGCGCGCACGGTATCCCCCTCTAACAGCATAATGTTAAAGACATCCCCCTGCACGACCCGCGCCACTTGCTCCAGAATGTGGTCGAGAACTTCATCGGAATCAAGGGTGCTGCCGACGGCGGCGGCCGCCTCCGCCAGGGACTCGGCCAATTCCCGCTGCTCTTGTTCGGCCTGGAAAAGGCGCGCATTTTCAATAGCGACGGCGGCCTGGTCGGCAATTCCTTGAGCCAGTACCATATCTCGTTCCAGGAAGGGGCCTTTCTCGCTCCGCCGGATCAGGGTAAGAACTCCCATGACAGTCTTTCCGCTCCGCATTGGTACCAGCACCCACTCTCGTGCATGGAGATATTCCACATAGCCAGGTGTGGTCAGATGTGCCACATTCTCTTCTGCCCGATGAATGGCCGGCTGACCGCTGGCCGCCACGCGGCCGACGATTCCTTCTCCCACGTGGAGCGGGTAGGTGGCCAATAGTTCCTCGAGTATCTCCTGGTCGGCAGGATCGTGAAAATAGCTTCCCTTCATCACCAGCCGATCAGCTACGATGAGCCGCACCAGCGTCAGGTCGGCATTGAAGACCTCGGTGCAGCGCCGAGAGATCTGGTTCAGTATTTTCGTTGTTTCCAGGTTTGAGACAAGCAATTGCCCTATCTCGTACAACAGGCCGAGGTCTCGCGCCTGTTGCCGTGTCTCCTCAAACAGCCGCGCATTTTCAATAGCGATGGCGGCCTGATCTGCCAGAGCCAGCAGATATTCCAGGTCCACGTCGCGAAAAGCGCCAACCGTAGGGCTTTGTAAATCTAAGTTACCCAGGACCTTCCCTTCGCGCACGATAGGCACACCCAATTCGGCACGGGTGGCGGGGATCAGGGGGAAGTAATTGGGTTCATCTCGCACGTCATCCACACGGACGGTCTGGCCGGTCGCGTACACGCGACCATTGATCCCTTTGTCCAGTGCCAGGAGGACAGTGCGGGCCAGTTCTGTCTCCTGCGGGGAAAAGCCGCGCAGCGAACACCGCTCAAAATAGCCGCTTTCCTTGCGCACCACCAACACCTGGCCGCGCGTGGCGCGCGTGACGCGCAGCGCCTCGTCGGTCAGACAATCCAGGATGACATCAACGTCCAACGTCGAGTTCAGCAGCTGGCCGACGCGTTGCAGCGCTGCCAGACGAGTGTTTTGCGCTGCGAGGGTATCCGTCGCCTCCCGGAGGGCTTTCTCACTTTGCTGGCGCGCGGTGATATTGCGGGCCTGTTGCAGGTTCTGCAGGCCA
>JAUWHU010000389.1 GCA_030605705.1 Thermoflexia bacterium
CTGCATCGGCCCACCGACCCAATAGCGCTCCTCCGCCAGCGACGCGCCGAAAACGCCCTCCCCGTCCACCATCTCCGCCGTGACCAACGCCACCACCTCCGAAGTGCCCGCCACATCCACGGCGCAGCCCGGCGCGATGCCTCCACAGCCGATGATTTCGCACCAGGCGTCTATCGTGCCGGTGACGATGGGGGTGCCCGGCCGCAAACCGGTGGCGGATGCGGCCTCCGGCGTCACGCGCCCCACGACGCCGGTCGGCTCCAGCACGAGCGGCAGCTTCTCCGGTTCCACGCCCAGCAGGGCCAGGAGGCCGGCGGCATAGCGACCCGTCCGAGGGTTGTACAGGTTAAAAGCGCTGTTGGCATCGGTGGCGATCCTGCCGGTCAGCCGGAGAGCGATGAAGTCCTTGGGCTGGACGACGGCAGCGCAGCTGGCCCAGTCGTCGGAACGGTGAGTCTTCAGCCACAAAAGCCGCGCCGGCGGCTGGGTCACACCGGTGATGAAGGCGTAATCCGTCCAGGCTCGCGCCTGCTCCGGCGTGACGCGCTCCGCCAGCCAGCCGGCCTCGGCAGTGGCCCGGCAATCGCTCCAGACGATGGCTCGGCCCAGGGATGCGCCGTCGCCGGCGACGAGCACCTGGCTGGGCGCTTGCCCGCTCAATCCCACAGCAGCCACGCGGCCGGCATCCACCTCCGCCAGCGCCTCGCGCAGCGCGTCGCAGGCGGCCGCCCACCACTCCTCCGGCTCCTGCTCAGCCCAGCCGGGGCAGGGCGTGTACAGCGGGTACGCCCGGCTCGCCCGGCGCAACAAGTTTCCTGTTGCGTCGAACAGGCCAACCTTGACCGCTGACGTGCCCAGGTCGAGGCCCAGTAATAGTCGCTTGTCACTTTCGGTTTTTCGTGCTATCATTTTTCAAGGAAACATTGCAATGGATACTCTTACTCTTACCCTGCCACCGGAAACCTGGCGGCGACTGAAGAAAAAGGCCGAACAAGCTGGGCAACTACCTGAAACAGTGGCCCAGGAATTGTTGATCGGGCAACTGTCGCCTCTGGCCGAGGAAACCGAGCGTGAGAAGACCGCCCGTATCCTGCGTGAAGCCAGCCCGCAAATCGGCTATAGATCACGTATCTGGCCTATGCCTGTTGCCCAGCCAGAGACAGAGCGCGAAAAGCTAACCCGCCTTCTGCGCGAGGCCGGAGTGTTGAGCGAAATCGGCCCCCGTATGCGCCAACTGGTTGAGACGACCACGGTAAACCACGATGAGGTCGTTACAATTCTGGCCCGCGCCGGGGGGAAGCCTCTCAGCGAGATCGTCTTGGAGCAACGAGTCCCCAAGGGATGACCACGTTTTACTTCGATGCCAGTGCTCTGGTCAAGCGATACAGCCCTGAGAGCGGCACGGATTGGATGCAATCTCTTATGGGCCCCATCCCAGGGCACAGCGTGCTGACGGCGGAATTCACACACCCCTAGCCCCCCTCCAACGCAGCCAGCGACTCATCCACCGGCGCGCCGCCGTGTACCAGCGACACCAGCGCCCGCACCATCCCTGCCGGGTCGGGGTGTTGCCAGACGTTGCGCCCGATGGCGACGCCTACCGCGCCCGCTTCCAATGCCCCTGCTGCCGCCTCCAGCACGCCACGGTCATCGCTGGCCTTCTCACCGCCCAGCACGACGAGGGGCGCGTAGCAGACCTCGGTGACGGCCCGGTAAGTCTCTGGCGGGCCGATGTAGCTGGTCTTGATAAAATCGGCCCCCAGTTCTGCGCCCACGCGGGCCGCGAAAGCGATATCCTCAACAGTAGGCTTCGCCCCGCCACGCCCATGCACCAGCATCTCAGCCAGGAGGAGCAATCCCCAACGGCCACACTCGTCGGCCAGGTCGGTGAGCACGCGCAGGGAAGACGACTCGTCGGGGAAGCCGATCATGCCCATGCAGACCAGCGCGTCAGCCCCCAGGCGCAACGCGCGCTCGACGGAGACGACCTGGCGCAGACCGGCCGGCTGCGGGTCGCGCATTGTGGAACCGCCATCGGCC
>JAUWHU010000432.1 GCA_030605705.1 Thermoflexia bacterium
GTATCCCAGTTCCGGCGTCCACATGATCTTCTGCAAAATCATCTTGGCAATATCGCCGGTCCCCAGCACCAGGACCCGGCGGTGGCCCCACCCTTTCCTGATCAGCCGTTTGCGCAGCCAGCTGTTGAAGAGGCGGCCCAGCGTTGTCAGCAAGAGGGACAAGATCCAGGCGTAGAAAATCATCAGACGGGAATAGTCACGCCCTACCGTGAAATCACGCAACATCAGGGAGGCCAGCGCCACCCCCATGAGCGTCCCGATGGTCCCGGCGACTACGATGCCGTAGAACTCATCCACACGAGAGGCGCGTGTCAGGCTGTAGAGGCTGGCGAAGAAGAAGACGCCTACGATGGAGAGTGTGTGGATTGCTAGCATAGGGAGATAGCCGGCAAACGCCCCCATGTCCTGGGCCTCTCCTGGCAGCGGCACGCGAAGCCGCAGGAAATAGGCCAGGGCAAAGGCCAATGCCGCCATCAAAATGTCGCCCAGCAGGAGAAAGAGGGTGAACCAGCGTGTGGCGCGCTCGTATTTCATGCCCGCCTCCCGACCCGCCAACGGGTCCAGTGCAGTTTCGCTCGCACCGCGCCGATGATCAAAGCGTGCAACCAGCGCGGTGTCTCTGCCTCGTAGTGCTTGCGGTAGAAAATCTCCATAGCCCGCCAGAATTCCACTTGCGCGCGAGCGCTGTGCCGGCTGGCGGCCCGTTTCACGTGCAGCACCGTCACCGCCGGGGTGTAGTAAACTTTCCAGCCCGCCTCTTTGATGCGATAGGCCCAGTCGAGGTCCTCACCGTACATGAAGAAGGAATCATCCAACAGGCCCACGCGCTGAATTACCTCACGACGCACCTGCATGTAAGCTCCCACGACAGAATCCACCTCTGTCTCCTGATCCGGGTCCAGGTAGGTGAGGTTGTAACGCCCGAACCGGCGGCTCTTGGGGAACAGGTGTGCGAGACCCGTCACGCGGTAAAAGGAGACCTCCGGCGAGGGGAAGGAGCGCCGGCAGGCCAGATCCAGCGAACCGTCGGGCTGCACCAGTTTGGGGCCGGCCGCTCCCACCTGGGGATGGTCGTCCATGAAAGCGACCATCCGCGCCAGGCCGTCGGGGGGCACCTCCGTATCGGGGTTGAGGAGCAGGGCGTAACGCGGGACCGCGTCCCCGCTCTGCTCGAAACCCAGCGCGCGCAGTCCCTGGTTGTTGGCAGCCGGGTAGCCGAGGTTCTCGTCATTTTCCAGTAACAGCACCTGTGGGAAATCGCCGGCGACCAGCGCCGTGCTGCCATCTGTGGAGGCATTATCCACCACACAGACGCAAAACGTCAGCCCCTGGCTGGCAAAGACGGTTTCTAAGCAACGCCGCAGGAGCTCCCGTGTGTTGTAATTGACAATCACTATACCCAGGTCCATCACTGCTATTCTAACACAGAGGACAAAGGGAGCAAATGAAAACATAGTCCAGAGGTATCTGCTAACCCAAACTTGATTATCCCATACCATACTTATCATACAAGTGACTGGTAACCGGTGATTAGTGATTAGTGCGGCTCAGCGTCCCAGCGTCCCAGCGTCTCAGCGACTACCCAACCATGCCCATTTGTGGCTACCTCGAAAATAAACGGCCCGTAGCTCGTAGTAGCGACTTCAGTCGCTTGCGACGCTGAACGACTACAGTCGTTACTACAAGTCATTTTCGTGCTTGAGGGTGAACGTAGTTCGTGATTACTGCCTCGAAAATACCACCCACAGTGGTGGTGAAATTTCGGTCTTGGTAAGTACTCTGATAGGCAAAATCTGTACAAGACCCGCAATCATTAGTGGAGTATCAGTTTTTCGATCTTTTCCGTGGAGCCGGTACAATCCCTTAGGGGATTTCCCTTAATCGGGCTGGGAGTAAATACCTCTTAAAATGGGGGAAAAAAGATTGCTTCCAACATAGTTTCATGGTTTCATTGAATAGGGAGTAGAAAGACGCTGTAGCTACCCGTGTAGTGAAGGAGGTGAATTCGCAGGCAATGGATATGAAGTCTAACACCAAGTAGGAAGATGATAGTTTTGCCCCAAATCAACTTAACCTTTAAGGAGAATATGATGTTCAAAAAGAATCTGTTGTTAGCTATGGCTATTTTGACTGTTGCGTCCATGCTGCTCGCCGCTTGCGGCGGCGCCAAGACGCCAGAGGTAACCGAACCGGTAGAGACCGCAGAACCGGCAAAAGAACTCGCTGTGGGTATTGTGCTCCCAACGAAGGACGAGCCTCGCTGGATCCAGGACGAGACCCGCTTCCGCGAAGCGCTGGATGCCGCAGGTTACGATGTCGAGATTCTCTTCAGCCAGGGTTCCTCGGCCAAGGAGAAGGAGAACGTCGAAGCACTGATCACCAAGGGCGTGCAAGTGCTCATCATCTGCCCGCAGGACGGCACCGCTGCCGCCGCCGCCGCCGAAGCTGCCGCTGAGGCCGGCGTGAAGGTCATCTCCTACGACCGCCTGATCCGCGAAACCGACGCCGTGGACTACTACGTGACCTTCGACAGCGTCGCCGTGGGCGCGCAGCAGGCGCAGTACCTGGTCGATCACGTCAGCGGCGCGGGCAACCCCCTGTACCTCTACGCCGGCGCAGCCTCCGACAACAACGCCTTCATCTTCTTCCAGGGCGCGTGGGGCGTGCTCCAGCCCAAGATCGCCGACGGCACCTTCGTGGTCAAGAACTCCAGCGAAGCCATCGCCCTGATGGAC
>JAUWHU010000282.1 GCA_030605705.1 Thermoflexia bacterium
GGCCGATACCGGAGACGCGCGGGTGCGCTGGCTGATTGATCCCTTAGATGGCACGACGAACTTTGCCCACCACAACCCCAACTTCTGCGTCTCCATCGCGGCAGCGGAAAATGGACACCCGGTGGTGGGTGTGATCTACGATCCACTGCGCGATGAACTTTTTGCCGCGCGGCGCGGGGGTGGAGCGACGCTCAACAGCGCACCGCTCCACACTTCAGGCATGATGACTCTTGACACGGCTACCTTTTCCGCCGACTGGCCCCGCGACCCAGTGCTCCGCGCGGAGATGTGGCGGCGGGCCGGGACGCTGATGCCCCTCGCCCGCACCCTCCGCTGCTTAGGCAGTGCCGCCCTGAACATGGTCTACGTCGCCGCCGGACGCCTGGACCTTTACATGGCCCGGAATCTCTCGCCGTGGGATCAGGGAGCGGCGGCCTTGATCGTGCAGGAGGCGGGAGGCGTGCTGGGTACGCTCGCCGGGGTTCCGTGGACCCTCGCCCGCCCCGACCCGGTGGCCGCGGCCACCCCCGCACTGTTGGCAGCGTTTCACGCGGCGCTGATGGAGGATGAGCGATGAACCCCCACAATGCTTCAAGAATCACCAATCACCAATCACCAATCACGAATTACAAATTACGCTTAACGTCATTGTTGCTCATCTTAGCGACGTTGCTCTGGCTGAGTCCACCGCAACGGGCCGCGCTGCAGGACAATCCCGCGCGAGAATTCTACCAGCAGGTCAACCAGGTACGTCTCTCCGAGGGACTGGCGCCCCTGGACTGGTCAACGCCCCTCTCGCAGGCCGCCCAACGTCATGCGGACGACATGGCAGCCAACCAACTGATTGACGCCACTGGCTCCGACGGCTCCACTCCCCGGCAGCGTGTCCGCGAGGCCGGGTACCACGCCTGGCACGACGGCCTGCTGGTCAGCGAGGTGATCTGGGTGGGGCTGGGCAGCGCCGAGCACGCCCTCAACTGGTTCCGCAACGCCCCAGAGCATTGGACGCTGTTTGTGGATTCGCAATACCGCGAGATGGGCGTGGGCTATGCCTCGGATGATGGCGGCGTGCATTACTACGTCGTCAATTTTGGCTCGCGTCCCGGTGTTCTTCCCATTTTCATCAACGACGGCGCTGAGACGGTGGACTCCCCCCAGGTCGCGGTGAGTCTGACCAACGAGGAGGCCGAGCCGCTGGGGAAGGACAACTGGATCGGACGAGCGATTGACGTGCGGCTGAACGATTCGCCAGACTTTGAAGGTATCCCCTGGCAGCCCTGGGAACCGCTGTTGCCCTGGGTGCTGCCGGGTACCGAGCCGGGCGACTACGCTGTCTACGCCGAGTTCCGCGACGGGGCCGGTCGCACGGCCATCAGTGAGGACACCATCCGGCTGTTGGAGACGGACACACCACTCCCAACTCCCACTCCACCACAAGAAGAACCCGACACCCCGACCCCTTTACCAACGCCCACGCCACTGCCGGACGTCACCGTCACCCCCGCGCCGGAGCTGCCCACCTTCACACCGGCTCCCACGGAGAGCGCGTCCCTGCCGGAGGCGACGCCCCATCCCACCTGGACGCCGCTCCCTGAACCGGCGCCGGTCACCGCCTCCAAACCGGTGGACTGGATGCTGTGGGCCGTGATCCTACTCCAGGGCATCGCCTGGCTACTGGGCCTCGCGCTCTTCGCGCGCCGCCGGTAGCTTACTGAGAGCGTTTCAGCGTCTTAGCGTCTTAGCGACCACTCCCCAGCAGCTCCTGCCGACCACAGTGGATTATGAGTCACGAATCACGAATCAGGAATCGAGAATCAGGAATGATAAAAAATCTCAAATTGTCCAAGAAATTCTGGGGAGAAGTCTTTGACTACCTGCTGATCACCGCCGGCGCAGTGATCATCGCTGCCAACGTGCCGCTTTTCCTGGCCCCCAACCACGTGATTTCCACCGGCGTGACAGGCATCGGGATGTTGATACACTATCTGTGGGGCTGGCCCACCGGCATGGTGACGCTGCTCCTCAACGTCCCGCTCCTCGCTGCAGAGGTCAAATGGGGTGGCGGCCTCAAGTTTTTCGTCCGCACCATCTACGCCGTGATATTGATGACCACGGCAATTGACCTGCTCACCCCGCTCCTGTCGCCCATCCAGGCCGATCCGCTGATCTACATCCTCTTCGGCGGGTTGTTAGATGGCGTAGGGATCGGCCTGGTGCTGCGCGGACGGGGGACCACCGGCGGCACCGACATCGTGGCGCAGCTGCTCAACCGCCACAAAAGCGTCCCCTTCGGGCAGAGCTTCATCGTGGTAAACAGTCTCATCCTGCTGGCCGCCGCGGCCGTGGTGGGGATCGTGCCGGTGCTCTACGCGCTGGTCGTCGGCTTCGTCTCAAGCCGGGTAGTGAATACGGTACAGGAAGGCGTGAGCTACGCCCGTTCCGTCCTGATCATCTCGCAGAAAGACGTCGAGGTGCGCCGCGCCATCTTAGACGGCCTGGGACGCGGCGTCACGCTGCTGGAGGCCCGTGGCGGCTACACCGAGACGCCCCGGCCCGCGCTCTATGTCGTCGTCTCGCGCTCGCAGGTCACGCTTATCAAGCGGCTCATCGCGGAGAT
>JAUWHU010000081.1 GCA_030605705.1 Thermoflexia bacterium
TTGGGGAAACCCCTTATTTCATCGGCGCCGAGGGCGACATCGTCGGCGCTACCTACGAGTACACCGACACAGTCGTGACGGTCGGTACCACTTACTACTATCGCCTGGAAGCGTTGGAAGCGGATGGCAGCTCGGAATTCCACGGCCCCATCTCGGCGGTGATCTCCCTGCCGGCCACGCCAACGCCGACGCCAACGCCTACCCCATCACCAACACCGACGCTCGCGCCCGGCCAACCCACACCCACACCCTCGCCTGAAGCGCGTTTTTGGGCCGATGAGACGGATTTTCCCGCCGGTGACTGCACCACACTGCACTGGGAGACGGTGAACGTCACTGCCGTGTACTTAGATGGCGCGGGTGTTCCCGGCAGCAGCGGCAAAACCTTCTGCCCCTGTAACGACGAAACGCACACGTTGCGCGTTTCCTATCCCGATGGCAGCTCCGAGGACTTCTCGATCACGCTTACCGTCACAGGCAACTGCACGCCGGAGCCTTCTGGTACGATGCCCTCCCCCACACCTTCTCCGACCGTTCGCGCGGCGGCGACACCGCGACCGGCCGCGACGCCCCGCCCCACCGCGACGGCAAGAGCTACATCCACATCGCTTCCCCCTACCCCCACGCCACTCCCCGCACTCACCGCTACCCCGGTGATGTCGTCGCCCTCGCCTACTCCGCTAATTTCACCGCTGCCGCTGCCGGAGCTCTCGCCCGCCGGTACGCCAAATCCGCCTCCCCGGCAGGAACTTTCCGGAGATGATCCCTCCACACCATCCTCCGGCTGGCTGTGGATTGGGATGGGGGCAAGCGGCATGTTGCTCCTGGGCGTCTGGTGGTTCATCTGGCAGACGCGGCGGCGGGTATGAGGCGCGTGGCGTTGGAAATGCTGTCCTTTCTCAATATTTGGGGGCAGCTCGGGCCGGTTTGCAGACCGTATCCGCAAGCACAAATTGTGTACACAAAGCAGCGGCTCTCCTGCAGCAAGTCTCATTCTTAACGCAGAGACGCAAAGGCGCAAAGGCGCAAAGGCGCAGACCGTAGGTGTGGGCAGGTAGTGCCCACGGTTTTATCTGGTTTTCTCTGCGGCTCTGCCTCTCAGCGACTCTGTATAAAAAGGCATGGTAACAGATGTTTTACCTTTATTTATTGAGAAGATACGGAGTGTTGCTGGTCCTGCTGCTGGCGTCCTGCGGAACCGGCCCCACCCCCATGCCTGTCCAGGCAGTTCCCGGCGATGTCGAACCCGGCGTCTGGTTCGTGGACGTGGCACAGGAAGGGGGCGTCTGGTTAGAACCCGAGACCCTGCGCGCGTTAGGACTTGATCCCCAGGCGGAAGCTGCGCCCGTGTTGCGGCTCTCCTGGTCAGACGACGAGCTCCCGTATTTGCCGCTATCCACGGAGCAGGGCTGGGGGGTGCTATTCTACGCGCCGGATCACGCCAACCGTTACACGCAGCAGACCTCTTTCCGCCTGGAACCGGGCGTCGCCGGCCGCCGCATGTCCTCCGAGGAATCTCCGGCCCCCGTGGGGACGCCGGAGGCCGGGCTATTTTCCGCGCGCTGGGAGCAGAACCGGCGTTACCTGCCGCAGGCGACGTCACCCAAGCCCTGGTTTTGGGAACCACTGTACTCGCCGGGTGAGATTGCCCACACGGTCGTCCTCACTTCCGCGCTGCCCGGCCCGCTGACGGCAACGTTGGCTCTCTGGAGTCACACCTCCCTCTCGCCCACCCCCGATCACCGGCTGCGGCTGCAGTGGGATGGGGAGACGGTAGGCGAGTGGGAATGGGCGGGCCGGGGGATGCAGCGGCTAACGGCGACGTGGGATGAGGCCCAACCCGTCGGCGAGCACACGCTGACCATCGAAACGCCTGCGACTTCTGAGGGGGTCGCCGTGGTCTGGATTGACGGCTGGGAGATTACGTACCGGCGGCAGGCGGGGAACGGTGTGTACCTGGCGGAAGGCTCCTCCCTGGCGGTAACTGCGTCCGGCGCACGGGTGTTGGATGTGACGGAGCCGCTCGCGCCAGTGGATTTGGGGATCGCGGAGGGGGCAGCCGGCGGCACGGTTGCCGGGCGGCGTTATTGGGTGGGGATACCGGAGCCGCCCCACTCGCTCCGGCCGGCATCGCGGGTGGATCTGGCGTCTCTGGCCGGCGTGACCTATCTCGCCATCGCGCCCGCCGCTTTTCAGCCGGCCTTGCAACCCTTGTTGGATCACCGGCAGGGACAGGGATTGACCACATCTGCCGTCACGCCTCAAGCGATCCACGATACCTTCGGCGGGGGGCGGCCCGACCCGGACGCCATCCGCGCATTGGCGCAGCAGTTGCCCGATTTGCGTTACCTGCTGCTGGTGGGCGATGCCTCGGTGGAGCCGGGGGGCTACGACGGGGAAGTCGGCGCGCTGCGGGTGGTAACGCCCTTCACCCGCAC
>JAUWHU010000354.1 GCA_030605705.1 Thermoflexia bacterium
TACGGTATGAATGAACAATGACCAAGCGGGATAGCGGAGAAGAAGTCAAAGACGTGACGAGAATGTTGGGATTACAGTATACCTTCCGCCGTCAGAATTTGTTGCACCTCGTCGAGAAACTCGGCCAGCGAAACGGAGCGAGATTCCTCCACACTGAAATCGTGGCTTTCGGGGGCAGAATGAGGGTGACAATGCCAGCCTGTGCCGTCGTTGTCTCTACCGTATATACGGGTCTGGTGAAACACCAGCGTGTAACTCAGCAGGCCCTTGCGGAGGTTGGCATAAACCTGGATAAAACACTCGGCGGTGACGTGTAATCGCAACTTGATCGTGTTCGCGCTCTTGCCCAAAGTGTTAACGCTGCGGATGAAGGCAAAGTGGCTGGCTTCCTCTCGAACGCGCTGCCCGAAGGCATCGGGGGTCATTGTTGTTTCTGTATCCTTCGCAGTACGTCGTGCAGCGTCGTGATGCCATCCACCGCCTGGTCCCAATCCTGGTGGTCGCTCTCAACTTGAAGGGAATAGCCATGCTTCTCCACAATGCCCGTTGCCTCGAACTCTGCCAGCGTCATCCCATACTTGCGCTGGAACATGCGGTCGGTCAACTCGCAGGCAGCCAGGCGGCGACGGGTCTCGTTTTCCAGCACCCGGTGCAAGGCGGAACCCACGTCTCTGCGGGGCTCCAGCCGCTGGATAATTTGCATGGTCTCGGCAGTGATTGCCATACTCATCGCGATTCTCCTTAAGAGGGATGAATGATTCACTGTTTATTATATCAGACTCTACTGAAAAAACTAATTGAACCGCCGAGGGCGCAAAGAACGCCAAGAAAAATTAAGGGAAAGGTTGAGAATTTTGCGAAATCTCATCCAAAACATAAACAATTTGCAGGTAGGCTTTGAAAAACTTTGCGCCCTTGGCGTTCTTTGCGGTTAAAAAACCTTGGATACGGCCTCGCGCCCATGGGCGAAACCAATCGTCGGCTTTTGCGTATTACAGGTTAGAGCCGGGCGGTGCGTGACACTCCATAAGATTGTAGTAACGACTTTAGTCGTTCCAGACCAAAGCGACTGGAGTCGCTACTACGACTCCCCTATCTTACGATTTTATGGTTTGCCATTTGCAAATTTGCATATTTGCGGCTTTGCCGCATTGCGCCGCCTGGGCATCAAACCAAATGGAGGAGGCAAACAAATGTCTGACGAACACAAGTTACGCCGGCAAAAGGGCATCGTCGCGGGTGTCTGTGGCGGGATGGCGGAGTTCACCGGTATCAACGTTTTCTGGTTCCGGCTGCCCTTTCTCATTCTCATGGTGCCGGGAGGATTGCCGGGCCTGCTGCCTTACCTGGCCCTGTGGGTCATCATCCCGCGCAAGCGGCGTTGATCAATAGAGTTGTTCCTGAATAAACGAAACCAGGAATTGGACGCGGATTTTCACGGATTACACGGATATTTTTGTAAAAAACCAGAAAAAATCCGTGTTGATCCGTGGTATCCGTGTCCAAAATCTTACTGTTTTTATTGAGGAGCAACTCTATCTAATCTGAAAGATTTAGCGAAAAGGAGATCGTTATGCCCTCGTTTGTCATGCTTATGGAACCCACGTTCAATATCCTGTATCTGCTTTTTGTCTGGGGATTGTTCGCGGTGGTGATCAGGACCTATCCCCTGCTGGAACCGGCTCGCAAACGCACCGCCTTTTGGTTTGTGGCAGCGCTCTTCATGTTGGCGTTGGGGGATTCGGTACACTTGATCCCGCGCGTGTACGCTGCTTTTGCCGGGCTGGGTGGGCAGACGCTGGAAATGGCGCATTGGTTCGGGGTGGGGCGGGCGGCGAGCTCGTTCACGCTCTCGTTCTTTTACCTTTTCTTGATGCTCTACGCCTGGCGCAAGTTTGACCTGCCCTGGATTGGCTGGATGTGGGTGCTGGTCGTCGCCTGCGGTGTGCGGCTGGGTATGTTGTTCTTCCCCCAGAATGCCTGGTTTGTGAATGAGTATACGCCCTGGAAATTCTATCGCAACATCCCTTTCGCGGTGCAGGGCGTGGGTGTAGTGGTGTTATTTTTGCACTATGCGAAAAGAACGTCGGCGGAGACGGCGAAATTGCTGCGGGGCGCGGCCTACACCATCGTGGCCTCGTTCGCCTTTTACATTGCGACGTTGGTGGGGGTGCTCTGGAATCCCTTGTGGGGCATGATGATGCTTCCTAAGACGCTGGCATACGTTGCAGCGATCTGGCTGCTTTACCGTGTTGAATTTAAGAGTGACTGGTGACTGGTGATTGAGGGCGTTCCAGCGTTTTAGCCCGCTTGCGGGCGACCACGAGGGTCGCCCGAATCACGGCGATGAATCGCCTACTACAAGCCAATCCGACAGCTTAGCGCTCCGGTACTTTCCCCGCCGCCTGGCGCTCTTTGATGATCTCTGCGGCAATGCCGGTGGGAACCACGGCGTAGCGTTTGAATTCCAACGTGAAGGTGCCCCGCCCCTGCGTCATGCTGCGTAGATCGGTGGCGTAGCCGCGCGCTTCGGCCAGCGGAGCCTCGCCATCTATGCTGCGGAAGTTGCCGCGTACCCGCATGGCGTTGACCAGGCCCCGTCGCCGTCCGATGTCGGCCACTACCGGCCCTACGTACTCTTCCGGCACGTTGATGGCGATGCGCATGATAGGCTCCAACAGCGTGGGAGCGGCTGCACGCACGACTCTCCGCGCTCCCATCCCGCCGGCGATCTCGAAATCCATGCTGGCTGAATCCACTTCGTGGATGCGCCCGTCCAGGAGCGTGACCTTGACGTTGTTGATGGCGAACCCGGCGATGACGCCTTGCTCCAGCGCGCGCCGCACTCCCAGTTCCGTGGGTCGCCAGAAGTCGCGGGGCAGGTCGGCGGGCGGGGCAGCGTTCACGAAGACCACGCTCTCGCCCTCGCCTTCGTCTTCGGCCAGCGGCTCGATGCCCAGGACGATCTCGGCGAAGTGGCCGTGACCACCGCTTTGCTTTTTGTACGTCAGCGTGATTTGCGCTGCTTTCTGCACCGTCTCGCGGTAGGAAACTTGCGGCGAGCTGACCTGCGGCACGATGCCGAACTCGGTCCGCAGCCGATCCACCGTCACGTCTAAGTGCAGCTCACCCATGCCCGCAAGGGTCAGTTCCCCGGTTTCCGGGTCCATGTGCTGGATCAGGGTGGGGTCTTCGCTGCACAGGCGCCGGACGGCCTGATGCAATTTTTCCCGTTCCTGGGTGGAGCGTGGCGCGAGAGCCACCGCGATCACCGGCGCAGGAAATTTGAAGGTTTCCAGCACGATGGGGTGGTTGGGATCGCAGAGCGTATCTCCGGTGGTGGCTGATTTCACGCCGACCAGCGCCACGACATCGCTGGCCTCCATGTGGGATACCTGCTCGCGGTGATTGCCGTGCATCCGGTAGATGCGACCTACACGCTCGCTCGTGCCCGTCCGGGGATTGTAAAGCGACTCGCCGGCGTCCAACTGCCCGGAGAAGACGCGCACCCAGGTCAGATGTCCTACGTGGGGATCGTTGACGATTTTGAAGGCCGAGGCGCAGAAGGGTGATTCAGGGGTGTCGGGACGCTCGATGATTTCCTCCTCATCGTGGGGGTTGTGTCCCAGGATGGGGTCCATATCCACCGGCGCGGGCAGGTAGGCGACGATGGCGTCGAGGAGCGGCTGCACGCCGATACGGTTGCGCGATGCGCCGCACAGCACGGGGATAATTTGCCCGGTGATGGTAGCGCGACGCAGTGCGGCCCGGAGGGTGTCGCCGTCCGGCTCTATGTCTTCTAGCCGCTGTTCCAGCAGAGCCTCGTCCGTCTCGCAGATGATGTCAATGAGCGCTTCACGGGCGGCGGTAATTTCCTCCGCCATCTCTGCGGGGATGGGGCCAATGGTAGGCTCGTCCTCGCCGGTTTCCCAGATCAGAGCCTGTTGGGTGAGCAGGTCCACGACGCCGTTGAAGTCGCCCTCACTGCCGATAGGGAGTTCCAGCGGCACGGCATTGGGAGTCAGCCGCTCGCGGATCTCGTCCAGCACGTGCTGGAAATCGGAACCGACCCGGTCGAGTTTATTGACGAAGATGAGACGCGGCAGCTGTTCCCTGTCGGCGTGCAGCCAGACCGCCTCGGTTTGAGGTTCCACGCCACCGACGCCGCAGAGGATGATCACCGCGCCATCAATGACGCGGATGGAGCGCACGACCTCGGCGGTGAAGTCAATGTGGCCGGGTGTGTCAATGACGTTGATGCGGTGTCCTTGCCAATGGCAGGCGGTGGCGGCGGACATGATGGTGATGCCACGCTCCCGCTCCTGCTGCATGAAATCCAGCTGCGTGTTCCCGTCGTCTATGTTACCGGCGCGGTGGATCCGCCCCGTGTAATACAAAATCGCCTCGGAGGTCGTTGTCTTTCCCGCGTCCACGTGGGCGAAAATACCGATGATACGTACTTTCTCAATGGGTGATTCTTTTTTCTTTGCCATCTTTATTTCCTTCAATTCGATCTTTGAGCCTACTGAAAAAACTAAGAATTTTACCACAGAGGACACAGAGAGCGCAGAGATTTTAAACTTGACCTTGAGAAAATTAATTTTTTGACGTGTGAAGTGTAATTTTCTTAAACCAAATCTCAAATTTTTTCTATCTTCTCCGTTTATGGGCACTACCTGCCCATACTACGCTCCGTGGTGAGATGTCCTTTTTTCAGGGGAGCCATTTTTGACTTTCGACTTCTGACCTTCGACTTTCGACTTCTGATCCAGGCACAAAAAGACCTCGCCGCCATTGCTGGCACGAGGTTTCTGTTGCTGGCCGTTTAACAATTGCACGATATTCTAACACGGGATGCCTTCCCGTCAAGGAGCGTTTCTCCGCTTTTTCAACTTCTCGCCCTTATTTTCCCTCTCCGCCGAATATGCTTCCCATTCCGCCAACTTGCACTACAATTATGTCGTAGGCTCTTTGGGAATTCGCGTGGTC
>JAUWHU010000314.1 GCA_030605705.1 Thermoflexia bacterium
AAACTTCCTGGACCTGCGCCTCCCGGTAGACGTGGAGCCGCGCGCAATTTTCCACACGCTCGACCAAGGAACGCAGGAACTCCACCGGATCATCGCCCGCCGGCGTGTAACGCAACTCCCGTAACTGACCGCCCAGCTTACCCGACTGTTCCACCAAATCCACCGGGTATCCCATCTCGGCCAGGCTCAAAGCGGCAGTTATTCCCGCCAAGCCTCCTCCGATCACCAGGACGCGCTGAGCCAGGTTCTGAATCGCCGGTTGTTGCGGTTGTTTGAGGCGGACATTAGCCACTCCCATGCCCACCAATTCTTGCGCCTGGGCGGTAGCGGCGCGGCTGTCATCCTGATGTACCCAGGCGCACTCCCCACGCAGATTGACCCGCTCCAGCAGGCCGGGGTTCAGACCAGCCGCGCGCAGCATCTCTGCGAAAGCTGTTTCGTAAAGACGCGGCGCGCAGCCGGCCACCACCACTCGATTGAGTTCCTGTGCCGTGATGGCCTGACCGATTTGTGAAAGTCCAGCGGGCAGACAGGCATTGTCGAGTATCTGCACCAGCGCCACGTCCTGCAGACCCTGTGCCTGGCTCGCTACCGCTTCCAGGTCCACTACCCCGCCGACTTCGCCCCGGCAATTGCCAAGAAAGACGCCGACCCGAGGCCACTCGCCGGAGACGTTCCGTTCCTCTGGTGACCCCGGATGAAACCGAGGCTTATTGTTGGCAGCCGGGCCTACAAGGCAGGCCGCGCCTGCGGCCACCGCCGACGCTTCTACCACCGTCTCCGGAATGTCCTTCGGCTCACGGAACGCCCCGCTCACCAGGATACCCGGCCGAGAGCTCTCGCCGGGGGTGAAGAAATCCGTCGCACCAAAGCCATACCGATTCAGCTGGATACCTAGCGCTTCTCCCAGCCGTTGGAAGCCCAATGGCGGTGTGAGGCCAACTACCAACACCACCATATCAAAGTCTTTCTCTCGAAGACTGCCATCCTCGGTCACGTAACTCAATTGCAGGTTTCGCGTCTGTTGATACTGATGGATCGCGGAAACCATGCAGCGCCGATATGTCACACCGGGCAATGCTTTAACCTTGTCGAAATACTGGTCGAAGTTCTTACCATAGGCCCGGATATCCATAAAGAAGGCTGTCACTTCCAAATCTGGCTGCAGATGTTTGGCTACCTGCACCTGTTTGGCCGCGTACATGCAACAGACCGAAGAGCAATACCCACGTCCAATGGACTCATCCCGCGATCCAACGCAGTAAATAAAGGCGATGCTCTTGGGTGTCCGACCATCTGAGGGGCGAACGATGGTAGCCCCGGTGGAACCGGAGAGGCTGAGCATGCGCTCGAACTGCACGCTGGTCAATACGTTGTCGTAGCGACCGAAGCCGTACTCCCCCTTTAAACGGGCGTCGAAAGACTCAAAGCCAGGGCTAAGGATGACGGCCCCCACGTTGATCTGCGCTTGATGCC
Organism: Thermoflexia bacterium; assembly: GCA_030605705.1. Taxonomy (GTDB): domain Bacteria; phylum Chloroflexota; class Anaerolineae; order B4-G1; family SLSP01; genus JAUWHU01. The sequence goes on from JAUWHU010000314.1 coordinate 1,477, forward strand.
CGCTCATCTCCAGATCAATCGCTTCGGTCGGGCAAGCTGCAACACATTTGCCACAGTGGGTACAATAATCCATGTCAACGACGTAAGCCGTAGGAATGGCCCGTGCCGGAGGACGGTAAATCGCCTTGCCCTTGTCCAAGTTCCCTTCGTATTGATCCGGGCGCTCCACCGGACAAACCTGGGCACAGAGGCCGCAGTTGGTACAACGATCCACGTCCACATAGCGCGGCTTATGGCGCACCGTCACGGTGAAATTTCCCGGTTCTCCCTCCACACCCACCACCTCGGTGTAGGGGAGAAGTTCAATGTTACGCTGCAGGTCACACTCAATGGTGGGACAGTAAGCCGCCCGGCCCGGCAACATCAAGCAGAGGCCGCAAGAATCGGTGGGAAACGTCCGATCCAATAGATGCATCGAACCACCGATGCCCGGCGCGCTGTCGAGTAGATAAACTTTGTGCCCCGCTTCGGCTAACAGCAATGCCGACTGCATCCCACTGATGCCTGCGCCGACTATAAGAACTGCATCACTCCGTTGAGGGTTGCTGTTGTCGGTCATGTATCCTCTTACACTCACATCCTACAAGCTGATTACTGTTACAATGTATGCGCCGCTTTTGCTTTCTGTCATTTTCACCACAGAGAACACGGAGAAAAAATAAGAAAACTCTGTGCCAATGGGCACTGCCTGCCCCTACTCCGGTGAGCACTGCCTGCCCACACCTTCGGTCCGTGGTAAAAATTGCCCTGGATTATTGATATGTGGTGCTTTGCTGTCCTGCGGTCAGGGCGGCGAATACTTTAAGACACTAATCAAGCTGCACATTATAGAACTACCCTACAAGATTTGCGTTATGTGCGAGAATTATGGTCTGTCATTTG
>JAUWHU010000202.1 GCA_030605705.1 Thermoflexia bacterium
GCCCCTTCGGGTACAGACGCGCGGAGACGTCAGCACCATCCTGGTGCCGGAAGTGCTGCAACCTGAAAAGGACAGTGGGCTGGTGATGCGCGGCTCCAGCGTGCGGCTGCTGGCGCTCCTCCAGTCGGGCGATTTGGACTATGCCTTTGAATATGAGAGTGTCGCCCGCCAACACGGACTTGAGTTCTTGCCCTTGCCGCCGGAGATTGACCTGAGCGACAAAACATACCAGGACAACTATGAGCGCGTCCGCGTCAGCCTCGATTTCCAGCGCTTTGCCAGTGTCAATCCAGCGTTTGAGGGGCAGGCCATCGCTTACGGGCTCACCATACCGGCCAATGCCCCACACCCCGACCTGGCTGTCGAGTTTATCCAGTTCCTTGTCGGCCCGGAGGGGCAGGCGATTATGGCGAAGCACCAGCATCCAATGATCGTGCCGTCGGTCGCTGACAACCGGGATGCCATTCCTGCGGCTTTGCAACCACTGGTCGATTAGCCTATAAATAAGTACGTGTTGCGTGTTGCGTGTTGCGTGCCAACCACCGACACGGAACACGCAACACGCAACACGGAGTAGATATGAGAGCCTTATTCGCCAACAAAATGCGCGCCTCGTTCGTCGTTCTCGGATCGCTGCTGATCTTGTTCATCGCCTGGCCGCTGCTGCGGACGGTCACGGCTTCCAGCCCGGTCCTCCTCTGGCAGACGCTCCTGGACGAGGAGGTGCGCGACTCGATTGGGCTGACCTTTACCGCCTCCCTGGTGGCGACGGTCATCGCCTTTGTCTGTGGCGTGCCGCTGGCTTACCTGCTGGCGCGGGCGGATTTCCCCGGCAAGTGGCTGGTCGAAGGGATCATTGACGTGCCCATCGTCGTGCCCCACTCGGCGGTGGGCATCGCGCTGCTGATGACCCTGGGCAGACGCACGCTTCTGGGTCAGGCGTTTGGATTATTTGGTATAAAGTTCGTCTCCGCCGCGCCGGGCATCGTCGCCGCCATGCTTTTCGTTAGCCTCTCGTTCCTGGTCAACGCGGCGCGCGAGGGGTTTGAGGCGGTGGATCCGCGCTTGGAGCGGGTCGCCCGCACGTTAGGCGCGTCGCCCTGGCAGTCCTTCTGGCGCGTCTCCTTCCCGCTCGCCTGGCGCAGTATCCTCTCCGGGATAATCCTGATGTGGGCGCGGGGCCTCAGCGAGTTCGGGGCCATCGTCATCCTGGCCTACCACCCGATGGTCGCGCCGGTGCTGCTCTACGAGCGGTTCGAGTCCTTTGGGCTGAACTATTCCCGGCCAGTGGCGACGCTGATGATCCTGATCTGCCTGGCGACGTTCGTGGCGCTGCGTTTGACGGCCGGACGGAAGACAGAGAGTGGAGAATAGAGAATGGAGAATAGGAAGGGGAGCGTGCAGGTCAGGGGGCTATGGGTGGATCTCGCTGAGTTTCATCTGCGTGAAATTAACCTCGACGTCGCTGCGGGTGAATATTTCGTTATCCTCGGGCCGACCGGCGGAGGCAAGACGGTGCTGCTGGAAGCCATCGCGGGCCTGCACCAACTTCGCAAGGGACGTATTCTGTTGGACGGCGAGGATGTCACCGGCTTGCCGCCGGAGCAACGCGGCATTGGCTTCGTCTATCAGGATTACATGCTCTTCCCTCATTTGAGCGTGGCGGGGAACATTGCCTTTGGGCTTGAATTGCGGAGGATGGATCGCCAGGTCATTGAAGAGCGCGTGACCGAAATGAGCCAATTGCTGGGCATTGGCCACCTGATGCACCGCCGTCCGGTGACGTTGAGCGGGGGCGAGCAGCAGCGGGTGGCGCTGGCCCGGGCACTGGTCGTCGAACCCCGGCTGCTGCTCTTAGACGAGCCGTTGAGCGCGTTGGATCCAGGGATGCGGGAGGGATTGCAACGGGAATTGGGGCGTCTGCACCGGGAACTGGGCACGACGACCATTCACGTCACGCACGACTTCGAGGAGGCCGTGGCGTTGGGCGATCGCATCGCTGTCGTACACGAGGGACGGGTCGTACAGGTGGGGTCCCCGGAGGAGATCTTCAGGAAACCCGGCTCCGAGTTCGTGGCCCGCTTCGTGGGAGTGAGGAATATCTTCCGGGGGGAGCTCCATCCCGGTGAGGACGGCTACCAGACGCTGTCCCTCAATGGGATACAAATCGCTGTGGTGACAGAACTTTCGGGCCGGGTACACGCTTCGATCAGACCGGAGGACATCGTGCTATCTCAGGAGCCGCTCCGCTCCAGTGCGCGCAATTCCTTCCGTGGCCGTATCGTGGACATCGCGGACAGGGGAGTGGTCGTCTACGTCACCGTGCGTGTCCCCGGCGCCCTTCGATCGGATTTCATCTGTATGATCACTCGTCGCTCCCTGGAAGAAATGGGGCTGCGAGAGGGACTGGAGGTCTACACCGCCTTCAAAGCCTCGACCGTCCACGTTTTCTGAATCTCTGTTCGCATTGGAAGGCACTGTGGTAAAAGTGACATATTTGCTCCCCAAAGCTCTAAACCCCCGTCCCCGGGGGCGGGTTGACGAGGAGATTTGCCCAGGGGACGCCCCCGAGACGGGGGCTGGGAGCAGTGTGAGTGCGGCTTTTGCCCCAATGCATTGGAAGGCCTGTTTCCCAGCGACAGCTCCAGGTTCTCCCGCTTACCACGCCGCGTCGGGATCTGTCCAGGGTTCGGTGACACGTTGGTAGGAGAAAATTTCCTCCGGTTTGAAGAAGAGTGCGATCTCGCGGGTGGCGGATTCTGGGCTATCTGACCCGTGGATGAGGTTGTGGCGGTTGGAGAGACCGTAGTCGCCCCGGATGGTTCCCGGCGCGGCCACTGAGGAATTGGTCTTGCCCATCATCGCGCGCATCACGGCGATGGCTTGCGGTCCTTCCACCAACATCACCACCACTGGCGCTGAGGTGATGAACGCCAGGAGCGGTTCGTAGAAGGATTTGCCCTGATGTTCGCCGTAGTGCCGCTCGGCCAGCTCGCGGCTGATCCACTGCATCTTCATCCCGGAGATGCGCAGGCCACGCTGCTCAATGCGGCGGATGATCTCACCCATCAGGCCGCGCTGCACGACATCGGGCTTGAGAATGATTAACGTCTGTTCCACGATGTGACCTCCCTGCAAAGTATCATAATGTGAGAGGGCGCACTTGCGGTGCGCCCCCTTTGTATCTGTGTGTGACTACAAGAGCTGGAGGGCCTGCCGGTAGCAATCCAGAGCCTGATCCAGCGCTCCCTGTCTCATGTAAACATCCCCCAGCGCGCGCAACGGGTGAGGATCATGAGGAGGGGCCGCCGTGTGCTTCTTGAGATCGGACGCTATCTCCGTGAGGAATTGGTTGGTACGGATGAGATGTTCGTAGTGCCTGGTGGCCTCCTCGATTTCGCCTGCCTGCCATAGCGACTGGGCGAGCACGAGACGGGCTTTGTAGTCGGAGTCATGTGTCGCCACGTAAGCCCGGTCTTCGTCTAAGTTGACCGCCGGTGCGGCGATGGCGGCTTCCTCTGGGATTTCCGGCTCTACGG
>JAUWHU010000571.1 GCA_030605705.1 Thermoflexia bacterium
TTACAATAGCCCAAATCCAGACCTGTCGAAACTGTTGAACCTCGCGGTAAACCGGCCTCATCTCTTCTCCTTGGTTCATTTGTTTCTCCCTTGTGGCGGCTAACAGACCGCGAGTTGAGCACCCTCAATACCTGCACCAGCAACCCTGTTCTACCGTGACTTCGGCGGCTAAAGGACTGAAATCATCTGCTCGACCGAAGCTCCGCACGGAAAAACCAGTTCACCAGGAACAGAACGCCTATCAAGAACAATGGGCCGGCTATCAACAGGTAGGTGCCCCACTCGAACCGCCCCCAGGCCATGATCACATACCCTGCTCCGAGACCCGCGAACAGAATCGCGCCGACCCACTCCCAACGCCACGCGATAGCGAGGGCGATCACAATGATGCCCGTTGGGACGAGGTGCATGAGCAAGGCAACGATCGTTTCCCAGAAATTATAGCCTTCCCCGAACACATCGAGAGCGAAGATGCTAATGAACATAGCAAACAGAATGCCCAAAATCCTGGGCGTCCAGAACACCACCCGTTTCACAGGCTTCTTCATGGTCATCATCTCATTCGATTGCAACTGAGCCGCTGCAACGCTGAGACATATTTGGGCTAACTGGCGAAGGCATACGGCTTTACTTCTTGCTTCAGACGTACTGACATAGCATCTGCTGTTACATCAAGATCGTAATCCATTTGCAATCCCAACCAAAACTGAGGAGACATATCGAAGTAACGCGCCAGTCGCAGGGCTGTGTCTGCGGTTATTCGACGCTTACCCAGCACAATTTCATTGATCCGGCGTGCTGGTACACCAATACTCAACGCCAAGCGGTTTTGGCTCAAGCCCATTGGCTTCAAGAACTCTTCTATCAAGATCTCTCCAGGATGAACTGGTTCTAGTTTTTTCTCTGTCATAACCTCACCCTCCTAGTGGTAATCTGTGATTTCCACGTTGTGGGCATTACCTTCCTGCCATTCAAAACAAATACGCCACTGGTCATTGATACGGATGCTGTACTGTTCTGCGCGGTCTCCGCGTAACTTTTCTAAACGGTTCGCGGGTGTGACACGCAGATCCTTTAACGTCACAGCGCGGTTCAGCATACGCAACTTGCGTAGGGCAACTTGCTGAATACCGTGTGGTAGTTTCCGAGAAAACTGACGGGAAAATACCTTCTTAGTTTCTTTACACTTGAATGTTTTGATCACGTCAAGAATTATATAACGCAACACGTTAAACGCCAAACGTTACATCACCGAGAGGGGCGTTTCAGGACTTAGAATCGTAGCTCAAACAACTTCTCCAACGCAAAGCCCAGAGCGTGATGCCGAAACGCTGAGCCGCTGAGCCGCTGAGACGCTGCAACGCTGAACCGCTGAGCCGCTGAGACGCTATGACGCTGAGCCGCTGCAACTTAGAGCGATTTTTCGTAGACGCGGTAGGTGCGGTAGATTTCCCCGTTGAGATTGACTGCCATCTGGCGCATGGGTGTGTTGCTCTCCAGCACCCAGGAGATCTCTGCTTGCTTGTAACCCTGTCGCAGCGCGGCCAGGAGCGTCTCCAGGAAGAGGACGGCGACCACGCCCCGCCCCCGGTACTCCTCGATGACTCCGCCGGCGTACCCGCGGATCGAGGTGACGGATTTGCGCATTTTCCACCAGTAGAGCAGTTTCGCCATCGTCCACCATTCCGGCGTCCCCGGCCGGGGATAGGCGTGGAGCAAAGGCTCGTTTAGGTTGGGGAGGGGGAGCATCGCACCGATGACCCGGCCCTCTTTTTCGGCAAAGAAAACGGTTTTGGGGTCTATGATGGATTTGAGGGCTTTGGCCTCGTGGTGCAACTCGGCCTCGGTCAACGGCACAAACCCCCAGTTCTTGGACCAGGCCGAGTTGTACAGCTGCTGGAACCGTTCCGACTCCTCGGTGAAGTTTCGCATATCGAAGGGCCGGATGGTGATGTTCATGCGCTCTTTGACTTTTTTCGCCACGCGCAGTACCTTGGGATTGATTCCGGTTCCATCCACCTTCAGCTGGGTCAGATCGGTGATGTAGGCCAGGAGATCCATGGCCTTGTGGTAGCCCGCCCCCTCGATGTAGTCCACGTAATAGCGCGGGTTGTAGGTCATCAGGGCCTGCGGCGGCCCATTCCAGCCATCTACCAGCAGGCCGACCTCCTCATTGGTCGAGAAATTCGCCGGCCCACGGAGAGTGTCCATCCCCTCGCTGCGGGCGAAGTTTTCGGCTGCTTCCAACAGCGCGTCGGAGGCCTCGTGATCTTGCAGCACCTCGTAGAGGCCGAAGAAGCCGGTCTTCTCGTGCCAATACTCGTTGTGAGCGTGGTTGATGATACCCGCGATGGCGCCGACAGGCTTGCCGTCACGGCGCGCGATGAAGTAGCGCACTTTAGCGTGCAGGTGGAAGGGATGCCGTGCGGGGTCTAGAAACTCCTCGCGGTCAGAGAGTAGCGGCGGGACCCAGTAGGGGTCGTCTTTGTAGACCTCCCACTGAAAGTGGATGAGTTCCGTGCGTTCGGCTGCCGTTTCAGCGGGGGTGATCGTCAATTTTCCAGGCATGGGTTCCTCCTTAATGAATAGAGAATAGTGAATGAAGAATGAAGAATTGAGAATGTATAGGTGACTTCCCTGAAAAAAGGTCATTCTCACCACAGAGACACAGAGCGTAGTATGGGCAGGCAGTGCCCATAAACAGAGAAGATGGAGAAAATTTGATGTTTGGTTTAAGACAATTACATTTTACACGTCAAAAAGTTAATTTTTTCAAAGTCAAGTTTAAACTCTCTGTGCTCTCTGTGCTCTCTGTGTCTCTGTGGTAAATTTCCTAGTTTTTTCAGTAGACTCATAGGTAAGTATATGCCTTTTTGTGAGGGGGGCAACGGTGGGGACGGGCGGTTTGGTGATTATGGAGGCGACAACTTAAACCGCCAAGACGCCAAGTCGCAAAGAAAACGCAGGAAAACTCTCGGGCCGGTCTCATTGGGGCTTTCTGCCCCAAACTTTGACCGTGCCCATCTGGGTTGCGGTCATCGGGCAGCCTGCATGGTCAGGAAGCCTGAATGGTAACGCCGGGAATTACAAATTACAAAAATCTCAGCGTCCTCTGCGCCTCTGCGGTGAATAAGCGGGCTTGACGGGGTCCGACTTCAGCGCAGCCCACGTCGCGATGACCGTGGTCAGCGGCACGGCTAACAGCAATCCCAGGCTTCCCACTAACGTGCGGACGACCTCTTCGGCGATGAACTCCCGGTTCAGCGTCAGGTACCAGGGTTCCGGGTAGAGATTGAAGAGGATCAGGAGCGGCAAGGCGACGCTGACGTAGGCTAAGATCAGCGTGTTGACCATCGAGGCGAGATGAGTATTGCCTATTTTCATACTGCGGCGATAGAGCTCGCGGAACGTCAAGGTGGGGTTGACTGCCGTGAGTTCAAAGACAGTCACGGCCTGGGCCAACACCACGTCATCCAGCACACCGGCCGCGCCGATAATGATCCCCGCTAAGAGCAGCCCGGACATATCGAGGTGTACGCCGGTCGCCTGAAGGTACAGCGTCTCCTCCGAACCGAATCCGGTGAGGTGGGCGACGCTGGCCCAGAAGATAGCCAGCAGCGCGGTGATCCCCAGACTGCCTAATATCCCCAGCAGCGCGCTGTGTCCCGCCGGGTTCCATCCCTGGATCATGTAGAGGGTGACAGCCATGAGCAGGGCTGTCCCAAGCAGCGAGACAACCATCGGGTTGCGGCCGGCTAAGATTTGCGGTATGATGAAGCCGGCGATCAGGGCCAGACTCAGGAGCAGTCCCCCCAAAGCGCGCAGGCCCTGCCACTTGCCCACGAGGACCGTGGCCAGCGCAAAGACGGCTGCCAGCATGCCTAACGGCCAGAGGCGGACGTGGTCGGCCACGGCGAAGGTCATTTCCCCGGTCAGCGGGTTTTTCGAGACCATCACCAGTGCCCGTTCACCGGGGCGAAATTGCACGTCACGCAGCCGAGGGCCGAAACCATTGTACTGTGTTTCCACCTTTTGGCCTTGACGTTCCCCGGATAGAATTTCCAGCTCCAGGGTTTGCGAAATCTGCACCAGGCCGCTTTCGTCCGTGGTGAAGCTCTCTTGTTTTACCTTCAGCACCCGCGCCTGGACCGTCTGCTCCAGCGAGGCGTCCTGGCCGGCGTAGAGCGTCGGCGGCCGGGTGAAGTGCAGCACTCCTAACGTGACAACTAACGCCAGCAGGAGCAGGACGGACACCCCCTCCAGTAAGTAGCGGGCAGCCCTGGTGGATTGTAGCGGTTGGTCGGTCATGATCTTTGCACCTCCAAATCATCGTGGTTATTATACCACTATCTGCAAGTAGGGGCTGCGGGCTGACAAGTAGCCGTGATTGCCATATCGTTTTTTGGGACACGGATTCTCACGGATAAACACGGATTTTTTAACGCGAAGTCGCCAGGGCGCAAAGACGCAAAGGTTTTTGTTTTACGTAGCCAGTAGCCGTGACTTACAGTAGTGCCAATTCGCACTATTTCCATATCGCGCTCCTACTGGACGCGTCCTTTCCGCGTTACCTCTTGACCATTGTACGATTCATGCTAAAGTTAGGGCATCTTTCGAAGACTTCTTAACTTTCAACTCTTAATTCTTACGAGGAGATTCCATGGCTTCAAAA
>JAUWHU010000119.1 GCA_030605705.1 Thermoflexia bacterium
AGTCGATTCCGAGCCCAGCATTAAGCTGCTCCTGAACTTCAAGAACGTGGATCACCTGTCGAGTGCCGCCTTGGGCATGCTGATCACGCTCAACAAGAAGGTGAAAGAACAAAACGGTGACTTGAAGCTCTCGGATATCAACCGGCAGATCTTCGAGGTGTTCAAGATCACCCGGCTCAATCGCGTCTTTGACATTCACGACACGGCGGACCAGGCGCTGGCACAATTCCAGCTGTGAGAACTCAGCGCCACGAACGTGTCGGCAAGCGTGCAGAGGCGAGGATGACGGTTCCCAGCGAGTTTGGCGTGCGCGAGGCCGAGCTGGTCGAGCTGGTCGTCCCCAACGATCTGTGCAGCGCCCGGCAATCGGAAGAGCGCATCATGGCCGAGCTTGCCCGCTGCAAGTACGGGGCGGACGTCACCTTCGCCATCAAGCTTGCGCTGGAAGAGGCCCTGACCAACGCGGTCAGGCACGGGAACGACAACGACGCCTCCAGACAGCTGGTGGTGCGCTACGCGGTCAGCCCCGAGCGCGCGGTGATCATGGTGCGCGACGAGGGTTGTGGATTTGTGCCTAACCGAGTGCCCGACCCCACCGCCGACGCAAACCTGGAACGCCCCTCTGGACGGGGGATCATGTTGATGCACGCCTATATGACGCGCATCCACTTCAACCAAGCCGGCAACGAGGTCTGGATGCTCAAGGAGAATCGGCAGAAGCGTTCGGCCTCAACCGGCTGACCAACCCCTTCGGCACGAAGCATATCTAACAGCCCGTTGGAAAACTGTAGCGCTGGACCTCCGAGTCCAGCGCAACCGCGGTTCCCCGCTGGAAACGCCGGACTCGGAGGTCCGGCGCTCCTGGTCTTTCGGTGCGCCGGCGTTCTTCAACGGTCTGCTAGTACTACTCCGTTAAGTCACTTTGTTTCGCTGGTGGGCCGCGGGCTCGGCTGGTCGAGGGACGGCGATCGAGGGGGCGGCCGCAAGTGACGCAGACGCCGGCCCAGCAGAGCAAGAGTTGCTGGAGCACGGTGCGGGTCTGCGGCAGCGTCCAGCGGGGAGCCCCCTTTTTCGGCCACGGCGTTGGAGCTGCAGGAACGCCCACGCCACGAAGACCAACGTCACGTGGTGGTGCCAGCCACGCCACGAGCGACCTTCAAAGTGATCGAGCCCGAGTTCGCCCTTCATCTGCTGATAGCTCTGCTCAATCATCCAGCGACTCTTGGCGACCGTGACGAGCTTTTTCAACGCGGTCGTCCCCGGCAGGTTGGAGAAGAAGTACTTTGTGGGCGCGTGCTCGTCGGCCGGCCATTCCGCCAACAGCCAGCACGGGGGCAACGGCACGCGCCCCGCCGAAAGCTGATGCGCCGGCCGAACACGCCAGGCCGCGAAGCGCGACGCCAGCTTGCCTTTGCTGCCCTGACGCCAGGTGACCTTCCGAAAGTCCGCCGCATGCGACTCGGCCCACTGTCGCACCGAGGGCGAACGCGCCCCGGCCCGCACCTTCACCGGCCGCTTCGGCGGACGCCCCGTCCTCTTTTTCGGCGGGACCGGTCCCAGGTCCGCATCCGCCGCGATCACCTTCAGCGTGCGGTCGACGCCCACGCAGTAGCTCCAGCTTTCCGCGTCCAGTACCTGCCGAAATTTCGTCACACTGCCGAACAAGCTGTCGGCTAACACCACGCCGCGCAGCTCATTGTCCCTGGCACGCTGCAACATCTCTAACGCCAACAGCCACTTGGCCCGACAGCCCACGCCGTCCGGCACACCGGCGGCAAGGCAGCGCGCCCGATCCCGTGTCCACACCTCCGGCAAGTACAACTCGGCATCGATACCGTAGCCGACCGCGTTCGCGCCGCCGTGGTAGAGCGTCACCGCCACCTGACAGTTGCCCACCTTGCCCAGCGTACCGCTGTATTGGCGAGCTACACCGACCGAGTGCCGACCCTGCTTGGGAAAACCAGTGTCGTCGATGATCAGAAAACCATCCGGAGTGCTTCGCCCGGATGTTGGCGGTGTGCGCCGCCTCCGGCACGCCCGGCGAGCCACCCAACGCGCCAAGCGATCCCGCAGCGGGCGTTCCTCCCAGGGACTTTGATTGACAAACTGCTGCAGCGACTGCTCGTAGTCACGCGGACTGTCATCGATGGCCTGCAACCGCTTGGCCAGAGGCTCAACGCTTTTGCGCTGCCCGTCCAACAACAAGCCGCGGACATACGTGATCGCCCACTCCCGACGGTCGCGCCGCCCCATCTCCGGCGTCAGCTCTTCCATGAACCGCGCCAACGATTGCTGAAGTGCTCGAAGCTTCCCTGCTTTCATCCCTCCAGCATGACGCCAAGCTAAACCGGTGTCAAGACCCACTTAACGGAGTAGTACTAGAGACGCTCGATCTCCTTCATCACCCCCTTGATCAGCGGCCGGAGCGTCCGCTCCGAGAAGTCGAACTTCAGGCCCGCAGCCTC
>JAUWHU010000364.1 GCA_030605705.1 Thermoflexia bacterium
AGCCGAATATTGCCGAAATTTGCCGAACTATTTGTAGTAGACGCTTCAGCAAAATGTGGAGGCCACAGGCATGGTGCGGGAAGCCTTTTTCTGGGAACTGACCCTGGATAGAGGCATGAAGTACGAGCAGGGGTGGATCGAGTGGTGTCAGGAGGCTATCGAGAAAATTGAAGCAATGGCCAATTAAACGCTTACCAGTGAAATTATTGTACATAAAACAAAAAAAATGAACGCAAAGGCACAAGGCCGCAAAGACGCCGAGAAAAAGTTTTTAAATCTGGCTCTTTGGGAATTCGGGTGGTCGAGTAAAAATTAACCACGGATTTCACGGATTGGCACAGAAAAAAGCAAAAAATCCGTGTAATCTGTGGTGAAAAATTTACGTCGCAGGGCACTCACCACGGCAATTCCCAGAGAACCTAAAATCTTTGCGTTTTTTTCTCATTGATTCCAGATTATCTGGGCAAGGAATTACAAGATGAAAATCACAGTTTTGAACGGCAGCCCCAAGGGGATGACCAGCGTCACCATGCAGTACGTCCACCACATCCAGAAAGAGTTCCCCCAGCACAAACTGAAAATCATCAACATCTCGCCAAGAATTAAAAAGATAGAGGGAGATGCGCGCGCTTTTCAGGAAATTCTCGATGAGGTCCGGGCTTCAGATGGCGTTTTGTGGGCTTGTCCAGTCTATTATTTTCTCGTGCCCTCCAATTACAAAAGGTTCATCGAGTTAGTTTCAGAAAGAGGCGTAAAAGAGGTTTTCCAAGACAAATACACAGCAGTCTTGACGACCTCTATCCATTTCTTTGACCACACGGCGCACAACTACCTGCACGCTATTTGTGATGACCTGGATATGAGGTACGTGGGGTCGTTTTCCGCCGATATGACTGACCTGCTGAAAGCCACGGAAAGAGAGCGGCTGCGCCTGTTTGCCGGGGACTTTTTCGAGGCCATTGGAAACCACGCTCCCACCTCGAAAAGCTACCGGCCGTTAACCGGGCGAGATTTCGACTATATTCCCGGCGACGCAAGGAGCAAAGTGGACGTGGGCGGCAAAAAGGCCGTAATAGTGACAGATGCCCAAGTGTACCAGGCGAACTTGATCGGGATGATAGAGAGATTCAAGGCATCATTTTCCGGCGAGATCGAAACTATCAATTTGCGCGATCTGGATATCAAAGGATCGTGCCTGGGCTGTCTCCAATGCGGGTACGATAATCAATGCGTGTACCAGGGCAAGGACGATTATATTGACTTTTACAATACCAAACTCAAGACCGCGAACATTCTTATTTTTGCGGGGATGATTCAAGACCGGTATCTATCTTCGAGATGGAAAATGTTCTTCGACCGGTCTTTCTTCAACGGCCACGCGCCATCGTTGATCGGGAAGCAGCTGGGTTTCATCATTACCGGCCCATTGAGCCAGATACCTAACCTCCGGCAGATATTGGAAGCGCATGCCGAGATGCAGCACAGCAACCTGGCCGGAATTGTGACCGATGAATATGGAGATACTGCCGAAATTGACAGCTTGCTGCAAGACCTGGCAGAGCATCTGGTTCGGTTTGCTGATAGCGGTTATATCCGACCGTCCACATTCCTGGGTGTAGGGGCCGGGAAACTCTTCCGAGATGAAATTTGGGGGCGGCTGCGCTTTCCTTTCCGGGCGGATTATCTGGCCTACAAAGAACTGGGGGTATTCGATTTCCCGCAGAAACAGTACAAAATGCGCATTCAGAACGCCATCATGTCGCTTTTGTCAAAATCACCCGCCTTTAGAAAAGAGGTCAACAAGAGAATGAAAGATGAAATGATCAAGTCGTTCCAGAAGGTACTCGTTCGTTAGCGGGGTCTGATCGGGGATTCCTGCCAAAGATTGATAACTTTGTGAGGGAGCGTGGCAAGCCTGAGGCTTTCTACACTCAGAGATCGCGGTTTATCAGGAGAAAATATATGCACTGGTTTCATTTTCAGATTGGTTGGATGAATTTATGGATACTGGCGCCGATCATCTTTGCAACGCCGGTTCTATTGAACAGCATTAGAGCAGAAAAAGGCAAAGCAGGTCTGTCCCGCGCAACCACACTCCCGCCAATGTCAAAGAGCGAGCGGGCAGCCTATATGTTGATAATGGCGCCGCAGTTCTTGCTGCCCCTCTATGCCATCTTTGTGCCGTTCACTGCAAATGCAATGTTGTTGGGCGTAGGCATGGCGCTGTTCATTATCGGACAAACGTTCCGGTTCAAGAGCATCTGGGACTATACCACCACTCCTGCGGGCGAGTTGATCACCCAGGGTGTGTACCGTATTTCGCGCAATCCCGGTTACTTTGGCGCGACATTGGTCTACTTAGGCATGGGCATAGCCGGCGGATCTTGGCTCATTGTGATAGTGGCCGTTTATTGGTTCATCGGTTATCAATGGGTAACGACTGTGGAGGAGCGTCACTGTCTGGAGCAGTGGCCGGATGCCTTTCCCCAGTACAAGCGCAAAGTTGCCAAAAATCTATTGGTTTTCTGAGAGATAGCAATACCAGTCATCGCCCTTGCCCGCCCGCGCCTATCGTCCGCACCGATACGCCGGAGGAGGCGGTCCGGCGGGCGCTGGCTTCACGTTTCACGCCTGCTCCCAAAAGCTCCGCGCCCCCGGGGACGGGGTCGGGTTGACGAGGAACTTACCCGGGGGACGCCCCCGAGACGGGGGCTGGAAGCAGTTTAAGTACGGTTTTTGCCCCAATGCCTTTCTACAACCCTCAAAGAGCACGGTTTATCGGGTGTTGCTGCGTAGCGCGGGGACTACAGCCCTACCTTTGCCTTAAAACTGAAACGCACCCGTTTGACGATAATTCGCCTTGATCCTCCATTCTTCATTCACTATTCTCCATTCTTCATTCTCCTCATTTGCCCATTTGCTCATCCGTGATAGACTACCCCCGACTTCAGGAGAGTGAACCATGAGCCAGGCATTATATCGCAAGTGGCGTCCGCAAACTTTTGAGGACGTGGTAGAGCAAAAACCCATCGTGCGCACCCTGCGCAATGCGCTGCGCCTGGACCGCATCCACCACGCATATCTCTTAGCCGGCCCGCGTGGGACGGGGAAAACGACCCTGGCCCGGCTGCTGGCTAAGGCTGTCAATTGCCTGGCCCCCGTGGAGGAGCGCCCTTGTAATCAATGCGAGATCTGCCAGGCGCTCAACGCCGGACGGTTGATGGACCTCATCGAGATTGACGCGGCTTCCAACACCGGCGTGGATAACGTCCGCGAGCTGCTGGAAAAAGTGGGCTTCCGCCCCACGCAGGCGCGTTACAAAGTCTACGTGATAGATGAAGTGCACATGCTTTCCACCGCGGCCTTCAACGCGCTCCTCAAAACGCTGGAGGAACCACCGGCCCACGTGATCTTCGTCCTGGCGACGACCGAGGCCCACAAAATCCCCGCGACGGTGATTTCGCGCTGCCAGCGCTTTGAGTTTAGCCGCATTCCCCTCGACGCCATCGTGCAGCGACTCCAGCAGGTAGCTGCGGCCGAAGAGATTCAGGCTGAACCGGAGGCGCTGGACTTGATCGCCCGCGCGGCCACCGGCAGTCTGCGCGACGCCATCAGCCTGCTGGATCAGCTGGCGACCGGCAATGTGGTAACGGCGGATAGCGTGCGGCTGACGTTGGGCGCCGAGCGCCGCGAGGTGGTACAGGCGTTGGCCCAGGGCTGGATTGAGGGAGACCTCAGCGGCGGCTTGCACACCATCCAGCGCGCGGTGGATGGCGGCGCTGCCCCCCGGCAGCTGGCCCGCCAGCTGGCCGATTTCCTGCGCGGCCTGCTCCTGATGCGCTTAGGGGCCGGCGAATCCTGGACCGAACCCACCGGCGAGGAGCGACCGCGCTTCGCGGAACTGGCGCGCCGGCTGGAGCCGGAACGTCTCGTGGCAGCCGTGCGCCTGTTCAGCCAGGTCGCCCAGGAGCGACACGCCGGCTGGCAGCCGCAACTGCCCCTGGAGCTGGCCTTCGTCGAGGCGACCCTGCCTCCCTCCGCGCCCGCCCCTCCAACCGGCAAAAGCTCCCGTGTGCAGAATACCCAACCGTCTAGGAGCGCCCCACCTGCGCGCACCGTCGCGCCCGCGCCTTCTGCCCCGCCAGCAACGGCCACTTTCCCGCCGAAAACGGACCAGAAGACGCCGCGCCCTTCCGCTGACCTCGTCGCCGCCATGACAGACCGCTGGCGTGAGGTCTCCAAAGAGATGAAATCCAACAATCTGTCCCTTTCCGCGCTCCTGAACGACGCCCGGCCATTGGGGATAGATGGGAAAGGCTACGTCGTCCTGGGATTCAAGCACGCCTTTCATCGCAACAAAGTTGATGTCGAGGCCAACCGGCAAGTGGTCGAGGATTTGCTGGGCCGGATGTTCCGGCAGCCATTGCGGGTGTGCTGCGTTTTGACCAAAGAATGGACGCCCGCCTCGCAGAGTGCACCGGCCCCTGCGCCGGTGGCTCAAGCCACAGCACCGCCGCCCGCGCCGGAAGACCCGTTGGCCGGCGATGAGGTGATACAACGCGCGGTGAAAGAACTGGGAGCAGTGCCGAAGGTGATAGAAGAAATGACAAATGAAAAATAAGCAAATGAAAAAGGAGCGGGTATGCCCGTACCGGCCACCCGCGCGCATGAAAGCCATAACGTACCTTCTCAATAAATAGAGGGACTGTTTGTAGGCGATTTAGCGCCGTGATTCACGGCACTAAATCGCCTACTACAAGCCTTTTTCCCCAAATACTGAAAAAATGCGCTGCGCCGCTATTTATTGAAATGAGATATGCCATAACTAACTTAAATTACAAATTAGAGTTGTTCCCGAATAAACAAAACCGGAAATTGGACGCGGATTTTCACGGATTACACGGATATTTTTGTAAGAAAACAAGAAAAAATCCGTGTTGATCCGTGGTATCCGTGTCCAAAAGCTTACTGTTTTTATTGAGGAACAACTCTATTGTAAAAATCTCAGCGCCCTCTGCGGTGAGGGCTTTCATAGGAGAAAAACATGACTCGTAGAGGTGGAATGGGAATGAACCCTGCCAAGCTGTTGCGGCAGGTGCAGAAGATGCAGGCAGATGTCGAGCGCGTCCAGGCCGAGACCGAGCGAGAGGTCATCACGGCGACTGCCGGCGGCGGGGCCGTCGAGGTCGCCATCACCGGCGGGATGGAAGTGCGCAGTATCACCTTGCAACCCGAGGTGGTGGACCCTGAGGACATGGAAATGCTCCAAGACCTCATCATGGCAGCGGTCAACGAGGCGATCCAGAAAGCGCGGAACTTGATGGCGGAGCGCATGTCGTCCGTCACCGGCGGTCTGGGCGGGATGGGTCTCCCCGGCCTGTGATCCATGAGTAACGCGGCGATCCCTCCTGCGGTCACGCAGCTGATCGAAACACTCTCTGAGTTACCCGGCATCGGGCCGAAGACCGCTTCGCGGCTGGCTTTCTACCTCCTGCGGGGCAAGTCAGAGCTCGCGCTGCGCCTGGCCGACGCGCTGCACAAGCTGGTGGAAAACACCCGTTTTTGCTCCATCTGCTACAACATCACGGAGCAGGACCCTTGTCCCATCTGCGCCGACCCGGCCCGCGATCACGGCCTCATCTGCGTTGTCGAGGAGCCACTGGCTCTCCTGTCGCTGGAGCGGACGGAGCAATATCACGGCGTCTACCACGTGCTGCATGGCTCTCTCTCACCTTTAGAAGGCATCTTCGCCGAGGATTTGCGCGTCAAGGAGCTGGAAGCGCGTCTCCGCGCAGGAGACGTACATGAGGTGCTCCTGGCGACCAATCCGACCAGCGAGGGGGATTACACTGCCGCGTATCTCATCACCCGCCTCAAGCCGTTCGCGGCGCGTCTCACGCGCTTAGGACGGGGCCTACCGGTGGGCGGCGACCTGGAGTACGCCGATGCGGCGACTCTGACCCGTGCCTTAGAAGCACGGCAGGAGCTGTGAGATGACGACCTGGGAGTTGGATATCCGTCGCGGGTGGTACGTGGGGTTGGGCCTTGTCGCTCTCCTGGTGCTCCTGGCGGCGGGTCTGGCGACGTTAGCGGTATTGAACCCGGTCTCCATCCTTACTTTTTTCCTGGGATTGGGGGGGCTAGGCGCGCTGGCCGGAGCCGGAGTGCTGATCTACTGGTTATGGAGTCTGGTGCATGCCTTCTACACCTTAGATCGCAACGCCCTCGTGATCCATTGGGGAGAATACGAATCCCAGCTCTCCCTGGCTGCGGTGCGGTCGGTGTTCCCTGGCTCCGAGCTTGAAGGAGGCAGGTTGCGCGGTGTGGTACGGTGGCCCGGCTACTGCGTCGGGTGGGGAAGCGCGCCCGCCACCGGCCCGTTGCGTTTCTACGCCGCCGCACCACTGGCGCAGCAAATCATCCTCTGCGCCGAGGACATGGCCTACGCCATCTCTCCCGCCGACCCCGAAGGATTCCTCGCCGCGCTGCAGGAACGGCAACAGATGGGGATCACACAAGAGATTGCCGCACAAACGCAGCATCCGGCCTTTATGGATTGGGAGATCTGGCGGGATCGCCTGGCGTTGCTCCTACTGGGGAGCAGCGGCCTGCTCTGGACGCTGTTAGCGGGGCTGCTCTGCTGGCATTATCCCTCACTCCCGCCGGAGATTGCTCTGCGGACCAGCCACACGGGAGAGGTATTGCTGTCAACAAGCTCCTCGCGCATCTTTTACTTCGCTTTCTTGAGCGCGCTTTTCGCTGTGCTGAACGGCGTAGGCGGGCTGTTCTTTTATCATCGTGAGCGCATGGTCTCGTATTTCCTCTGGGTGGGGCTGTGGGTATTGCAAGTCAGTCTGTGGATCGCGGTACTGATGACGCTGTTGGGGAGTTAAGAGTTAAAAGTTGCAAGTTGAAACGTTGGGACGTTGGAACGCTGGAACGTTAGAACGTTGGAACGTTAAGATGTTAAAACGCTGAGACGCTGGGACGCTGGGACGCTGAGACGCTAACACGCTGAGACGCTAACACGCTGAGACGCTGAGACGCTAAAATGATACGTTTGATCGCCTTTGACCTGGACGGCACGCTGATGGGGCCAGATCAACAGATCGGCCCTCGGGTACGCCGCGCCATAGAGGCTGTGCAGGCTCAAGGGGGCATTGTCACCCTGGCGACGGGACGCATGTTCAGCGCGGCGCTGCCCTTCGCCCGCGAGTTGCGGATCACCGCGCCGCTGTTGGCGTATCAGGGCGGTTGGATCCAGGCTCCCGACGCCCCCGCGCCCCTGTATCGCGTGCCGTTACCCCTCGAGGTGGCGCGCACCGTTCTGGCTCTGGCGGAAACGCAGCACTGGCATACCGTGCTCTACGCCGACGGTCAGATTTTCATGCGCGGACTACGCTATCCGGCGGAATTTTACCTGGCGCTTTTGGGACCAGATTTTCACCTCGTGCGAGATTGGGAGACGGTGTTAGCCGCCCACACGCCGGATAAGGTGCTCTTTGTGGCCGATCCCGTTCACATCCCGTCGCTGGGCCGGATCCTGCACGAACAGCTGGACGGGCAGGCGCAGGTCTTCCGCTCCCACGCCCGGTTCATCGAGGTGGTGCCGCAGGGTGTGGACAAAGGAACGGGCCTGGCCTGGCTGGCCGACTATTTGGGCATCCCCCAAGCATCGGTCATGGCGGTGGGCGATCAGGAGAACGATCTGGCGATGGTGCGTTGGGCCGGCATCGGCGTAGCCCTGGGCAACGCCATTCCCGCGCTGCAACGGGCTGCCGACTGGGTCGCACCGCCTCTCGACGAGGAGGGGGCGGCGGCAGCTTTGGAACGTTTCGTCCTGGGGGAGGTATCTTCTCAATAAGTAGGGGGAAACATTTCATCGTCTGTCATTCTCACCACAGAGCCACAGAGAACACAGAGAAAAAAATAAGAAAACTCTGTGCCCTCCGTGTTATGGGCACTGCCTGCCCATACTACGTCTGTGGTAAAAACTGACCCGGAATATTGAGATGAGGGAGGCCGAATCTTGAGCGCACCCATTCTCTGCATCCAGCGCCCCGGCGCGATTGAGCGAGCCGTGGCGACTCTGCGGGCCGGCGAACTGGTGGTGATCCCCACGGAAACCATCTACGGCATCGCCGTGCTGCCAGATTCGTTACAGCTCCTCTTCGAGCGCGTGTATGATCTCCGGGAAGCTAACCCCTGGCCCGCGCTGCCGCTGCTCCTGGATTCTGCCGCGCACCTGCCCCAGCTCGCGCGCCCGAACCGCGTGGCGGAGCAACTGGCCCGCCATTTCTGGCCCGGCGCGGTCACGTTGATCTTACCCGCCGCGCCCCATTGCCCGATCTCTTTTCCCCTGCCGCGCGTTGCCCTGCGCGTGCCCAATTTTCCGCCCCTGCGCCCGCTGCT
>JAUWHU010000149.1 GCA_030605705.1 Thermoflexia bacterium
CTGGGCCGCCTCTTCAACAGCTGGCTGCGCAAACGGCTGATCAGGAAAGGGTGGGGCCACCGCCGGGTCCTGGTGCTGGGGACCGGCGATATTGCCAAGATGATTTTGCAGAAGATCATGTGGACGCCGGAACTGGGATACGACGTGGTCGGCGTGGTCTCCAACGAAGCGAGTGAGACGGGTACACTGCTGAACGCGCCGGTGGTGGGGGACGTCTCCCGGTTGAGCAGAATCATCGAGAAGTACACAGCGGAAGAGGTCATCATCGCTTTGCCGGAGGAGACCACGCACCAGGAAATTCTCTGGCTGATCGCGGAATGTGAGCGGGGACGGGTGACCATCCGCGTTTATCCCGACCTGTTCCAGATCATGGCCGGGCCGGTGAATATTGGGGAGCTGGGAGGATTGCCGCTCCTGACGGTGCGCGATATCGCGCAGCGTGGCTGGCGGCGTGTGGCGAAGCGGGCGTTAGATGTCGTCGGATCGCTGGTAGGACTGATCTTCCTTTCCCCTCTGATGATGCTCATCGCGGTGTTGGTCAAAATAGAGTCTCGCGGTCCCACCTTCTATGTCCAGGAACGCATGGGGCTGGACGCCCGGCCCTTTCCCATCCTCAAATTCCGCTCCATGCACGCAGATGCGGAGATAGGCGGGCCAGGATGGACCACGGCCAACGATCCCCGCCGCACCAAGTTCGGTACCTTGCTGCGTAAGACCAACCTAGATGAGTTCCCGCAATTCATCAACGTGCTACTCGGAGACATGAGCCTGGTCGGGCCGCGCCCCGAGCGCCCGGTGTACGTGGAGCAATTCCGGCGCAGCATTCCTCGTTACATGGATCGCCACCGCGAGAAAGCCGGCCTGACCGGTTGGGCGCAGATCAACGGCCTGCGAGGGGACACCTCGATCATTGAGCGCACCAAATACGACCTGTGGTACATCGAGAACTGGTCGTTATTGCTGGACATCAAGATCATAATCCGCACCGTTTTGCAGATTCTCCACTCCCCCAACGCTTACTGAGTATCTTCTCAAAAAGTGGGGGTAAATCCGGCGGCGCCATCAAAATCAACCGCGAATTTCGCTAATTAACGCGAAAAAGAAAGAAAATTAGTGAAATTCGTGTAATTCGTGGCAAAAAAGAGCAGTGCCGGCTTGAAACGCCCCGGATTATTGAGAAGATACCTTACTGAGCGGTATTATCTCAATAAGTAGTAGCCGCGATTTCCAAATAGTGCTCTGGACTCTTTCCGCCATTGACCAACAAGCACTCTGCGTTATAATCCCTGACGATCTACTCAAAGAGGAAGTGGAGTGACGGATAAACCAGCGAGAGGCGTCCCCTCTGTTTTATACGATGAAGAATATTTTCTACATGCCTGCGAGGGCTACCTGGAGTTCACCTCTAGCGAGGGAGAGTACCTCTCCCGGCGCTTGAGCGCAGCTTTGGCGGTGGTCGGCGTGGCCCCGGCGATGTGGGTGTTGGATGTGGGCTGCGGACGCGGCGAGATTTTGCGCCACGTCCGCCAGCTGGGCGCGCGGGCCGTGGGGGTGGATTACGCGACGGTGGCGGTGAAAATGTCCCGCCAGATCGCGGAACGTGAGAGCGCGACGCAGGGGCAGATCGGGGTTTACCAGGCGGATGCCCAACAGCTACCCTTCGCGGCCAGGACTTTCGACCGCCTTTTGATGTTGGACATCGTGGAACACCTCCACCCCCCGGAGCTCCAGCGCGCACTGGCCGAGGCTTACCGCACATTAAAACCTGGGGGGCGCATTGTGGTACACACAGCTCCCAACGTCTGGTATGATCGTTACGCCTACCCCGTGGTGCGCCTGGTGCGTCGCCTGCGCGGGGAAGGGGCGGCTTATCCTAAGAACCCGCGCGCTTTCCTGGTCCCGGCCAACGTGCAGGTGCATGTCAATGAACAATCCTTGTTCAGCCTGCGAAGGAACCTGCGCCGGGCTGGTTTCAGCAATTTGAAGGTTTGGTTGAACACGCCGCCGCAAAACCGGCAGGAAAATATCTTCTTCCGGGGATTACGCCAGCTTTTGTTTGGATATCCGCCGGCCCGTTGGTTCTTTGAGCGCGAAGTCTTTGCCGTAGGGGAAAAATGAGGGATCGGCGATCTGTAGATGAGCTCTCCATAGAGGAATTGGAGGAGCTGCTGCGTTTACGCAAGCGGCAGGCGCGTCTTGAGCGTGTGCATGGAAAACCGGAGGGACGAGAGGTGCTGCCGCCGGCTCCGGCTGCCCGGCCCCCGTTGCCCGCTACACCGTCGTTGTCTCCCCGCGCGGGCGAGGTAGGACAGCGTTACAGTGCCGTGATCGAGTCTGCGCAGCGCAACCGGCGACGAGGAATCCGCTGGGACTGGATCGGGGACCGGCTGTTGCTCATCGTGGAGCTCCTGGCCGTCATCGGCTTGGTGCTGGTCACAGCGCAGCTGGCGCGGATGGTGCGCGGGCTTAACGAGGAGAGTCAGGTGCAGCAAGCCGCGCCCACCGCGACTCCCACGCCGGCCATCGGCGTCTTCCTGCTCCCCGGAGGCCACGTGCCGCCGGATGCTCAAGGTGACTCTGAGCCTGTTCCAATCCCGGCGCACCTGCGGAATCTGGTGGGGGCGATCACGCCGTTGCCGGCGCCGACGCCCGGCCCGGAACATGCCCAACGCATCGTGCTCCCCAGTGTGGGGGTAGATGCTCCCGTTGTGGAGGGCGACGACTGGGAGTCCCTGAAAAAGGGCGCCGGTCACCACCTGGGCAGCGTCAACCCCGGGGAGCGCGGCAATTGCATCATCTCAGCGCATAACGACATCTACGGAGAAATTTTCCGCAATCTATCTGAAGTCAAAGTGGGAGATGAGATTCTCGTCTATACTCCAACCCAAGTTTACCGCTACACGGTACAGCAGTCGCGCATCATTGAGCCGGCCGATGTGAGTGTAATGGCGCAGACGAGTGGCCCTGTATTGACCCTGATTTCCTGTTATCCTTATGGCGTGGACACGCACCGCATCATAGTGATCGCGACGCTGGAATCCTAACATGTGCGAGCCAGAACCAAAAATCTAACCACAGATTGGTGGGCACTGCCTGCCCACACTACGCACGGATTTTCACAGATTTTTTGCCTTTAAGACGATGGAATGTTTACCCTTATTTATTGAGAAGTTGTCACGAGTGTTTACACACCACCAAGAGGGTTTATTTTCAAGGCAGATCCCCTCAGCTCCCCGGCAGCCTGCTGTTTGAGAGAGCAGGGAAGTGGGGGTTGATACAACGCGCTTTGGAAATCGCGGCTACCAGGGTTATTTTCGAAGCAAATACTGGCTCCCCTGAAAAAAGGGCATCTTACCACGGAGCGTAGTATGGGCAGGCAGTGCCCATAAACGGAGAAGATAGAAAATTTGATGTTTGGTTTAAGAAAATTCCACTTCACACGTCAAAAAATTAATTTTCTCAAGGTCAAATTTAAAATCTCTGTGCTCTCTGTGTCCTCTGTGGTGAAATTCTTGGTTTTTTCAGTAGACTCAATACTAAAATTCTAATCTCTGAGGAGGAGAAATGGCAAAAAAGTCCCGGAAAAAGAGAGCCACTAAGCTTTCAAAAGCACAACGTTATCATCCTGGCGCGAAGGGAGTACCTGCCCCGGCGCAGAAAACGAAGACGGCCAAGGTCCGCCGCGCGGCCCGTGGGGGGCAGAGTGTGCATATCCCCACCGATGCGGAGCTGACGGAGGAGTATCGCTATGTGCTCACCGATCTCAAGCGGATTGGGCTGTTGGCCTTAGCGATGTTGGCTTTGCTGATTGTGCTGGCTATCATTTTGGTCTAAAATAAGTTAGTGACTAGTGATTGGTGAATGGGAGACGTAGTAGCGACTTCAGTCACTGAACGACTAAAGTCGTTACTACGGGCAAAAATGACACGTCTACCCCCAAAAACTCCTGGCCTCCGTCCGTATGGCGCGCCCCCGGGGACGGGGGCTGCGAGCCATGGGGAGTAGAATTGAACAACCCTGGCCCTTTGTCTACCAAGCACCTTTTGATAAGACATGGAGAGGGACAAACGTCAAACGTCAAACGTCAGAAAATACTTGAGAGAGTCTTTTGACGTTTCTCACTCCCCTACTCCCCTACTCCCTTACTCCCTTACTCCCACACTCCCTTACTTCCTTACTCCCACACTCCCTTACTCTCTCTTCAACGACAGCAACACCAGCGGCGCATCGTAAACGCGGAAGCTCTCATCAAGGCGCGGCAAGCGCAAAGCGTACGGCGTCCCGCAACGCTCCGCCAGCGTCGCCGGAACCGGCAATCCCGCATCCGCCAGAGGATCATCGCTGAAAGCCAGCGGCCCCAGGCGTGGACAGCGTGTGAACACCAGCGTATCTCGCTCTGCGAGGAGCGCGCGATACCAACGCAAGGTCTCCGCGTAGCGGGCCGGAAGCCGGGAAAGCGCGCCGTATCCCCTGCGGCTCGCCAACACGATAAGCCCGGGCTCCTGCAAAGCGTAATCCAGCTGCAGCTGCTTATCGGGCGTGTCCTGATCGAAGACCGGCAGACGATACTGGTGATAGGTAAACACGGGATTCTCAGGCAGCGGCACCGGCAGACCGTGATCCCAATGCTCCACGGCAATCGCGCTCCGGGGCGGCACGTTCCGGTAGATCCAGCGCGACGCTGCTTCCCAGGGATGGGGCTGCGTGTAGAGCGCGGCTTGCGCCAATCCCAGAGCGGCGGTGGAGAGGAGCAGGAACCCGCTGGCAAATCGTCTCCTTGTCTTCTCGCTTCTTCGCTTTCTCGTTTCCTCGCCTTGTTGCGCAACCGCCCAAACAGCCCACCCTATCCACGCAGGGTAGATCGGCAACAAGTAACGCGGAAACTTCACGTAGAGACCCGCCGTCGCCAGGAAATAGCCGGCGGTCCAGATAGCCGCCACGCGCAGCGAGAAAGTCAAACGGCGCCAACGGCACAACGCCAGCGCCAGCCCCAGCAGCCCGGCCAATGTCACCGCCGGGCCGAGTCCCCAGAGCGCAAGCTGCGCCAGCGGGTAGAGGTAGGGCGTCGTCCCGGCGTACTGGCGAGTGTAGGGGAAGTCAAACTGCCCGGCGACCATCCGCGCCTGGATGAGCGGGCCGCGCCAGCTGGTCACTGGGCGCAGCAACGACCAGGGGGAAGCCAGCGCGAAGGCCAACAGTGCGAGGCCGCCTAACGTCGCGACATCCCGGAGTCGCGGCTTCCAACGCCGGCCACCCGGCGCGAGGGCGGCAACCGCCAGAGGAACGCCCACCCATCCCAGCGACGCTTTACAGGCCACGGCCAGGCCGGCCAGCGCGCCCGCCCCTTTCCAGCGGCGACGCATCGCCAACAACACGGCGAGCGTGGCGCAGAGCGCTCCCAGCGGATCCACGGTGTAGAAACGCGCCTCCTGGATGGGGAACGGCGCGACCGCGAGCAGCGCCGCCGCCAACAGCCCCGCGCGTTCACCGCCGAGCGTCTTTCCCCACGCGCCTGCCGCCGCCGTCAGCAGCACGCCCACCAACCCGGAGAGCAAGCGCGCCGCGTAGAGAGGGTCCGCGTCGGGCGCGGCCAACACCAGCAGCCGGGCCACGTACACGGACAGATGCCCGTAGGAAAAATCGGGGACTACCGCGCAGGGATTCCCCCAAAGCGGCGTCTCCTGCGCTACACCTAGCAGGAAACGCTCGTCGGGGTGCGCTGCGCTGCCTGCGTCCCAGTCGGGATGGGGTAGACGCAGCGCCGTCGCCAGCAACAACAGCGCGATCCACAAAAGACGATAACGTTGGAATTGAGGGTTCACGGCCCTATTGTACCACAAGAAGAGAGAGATAGAGACAGAGAGGGAAGTATGGTCTTGCCCCGAAAAAACGGACACTAAGAAAAGGGTGTATAATGAACTCAGGAGGGCCAGGAAATGGAAAGTGAACGCCGCCAGTATACACCAGAATTCAAGCGGGAGGCCGTGCAACTCAGCGAGCTGGGCGACAAAAGCGCCGCCCAAGTGGCGCGGGATTTGGGGATCACGCCAAAGATCTTGTACCGTTGGCGG
>JAUWHU010000038.1 GCA_030605705.1 Thermoflexia bacterium
CTGGGCCGAGGCCTCCAATTCCGCGGAACGCCGCGTCAGATCAGCCGTACGCTCGGCCACACGCTGCTCCAGTTCGCCGATGAGGCCGCGCAACTGAGCCGTCATACTGTTGAAAGCCTGGGCCAGCGTGCCGATCTCATCCGTCCGCTGCACAGGGGCCATGCGGAGCAAGTCCCCTTCCGCGATCTCCGTAGCCGCCTCGGTCAACTCGATGATAGGACTCACCACCCGGCGGGTGAGGAGCAACGCGGCCACAATGCCCAGCGCGGCCGCCACGGATACCACGACGAGCATCACGTAGGCCTGACGACGAGCCGCAGCCGTGGCCGTGGCCTGATCCACCTCAATGAGCAAAGCGACGTTCAATTTGGGTAAATAACGATAAGCCCCCATGACCTCTTGGCCCTGAAAATCAACGTACTGCTCCACCCCGGCTCCCCCATTCAGCGCCTCGCGAATGGCAAAACTATAGATCACGCCCGTGGGCGTGTCCTCCGGTTTCAGGCTGCCGGCGACGTACAGTCCGTTCACGCTCACAAGGTAGGTCTCCCCTAACTCCGCGCCGGCCTGGAGCAAGGAGTTCAAATCGGACAGATTGGCCCTCCCCAAGAGGACTGCCAACACTTCGCCGGCAGGCCCAAACACAGGTCGGGAGAGCAATATCGTAGGCGCGTTCACGGCCGGATCAAAAGTCGGAGATTGCAGGTATGCCCCTTTCAAGCCCTGGAGAAAATAGGCCTGCTCCACGTGGGATTCCCCCTCCCGCTCCAGCGCCGTCGAGACAAAGGTCTGGCCGGTTTGAGCTTCGAGCAATGAAAATTCCACAAACGCGCCCTTTCTGCTCAAGAACCGGCTCAACTGCACAGCGACCTGAGAATAAGCAGCCCGACGCTCCTGGCTCTGCAGTGGGCTTGCTAACATGGTCTGAAAGGCCTGGCGCAGCGTCGGATCCTCCGCCAAAACGAGGAGATCCGTCTCCCGCTCCCCGACCCAGCGATCGGTCTCCAGCTGCTTGATATCCACGGCGGTTTCCAACAACTCACCCGTGCTTTGCAACCGCGAACTATATCCCATCAGCACGCCGATAACGGCGAAACTAAGCGACGGCAAGAGTACCAACAACAGACTGTAAATCAACAGCGTGCGGCGGATACTGCCACGTCGCCGTGCAGGAGGAAGATCAGGTTGAGTACGCTCAACACTCATAAGGGGCCTCGTCTTTCTTGTGTCGCAATCTGATTTTTTTACCACCGGACACTTTCAGATCAAGCAAGAACGGATGTAATTGCTCAAGCTGGCCTCTCTCAGATCTCGGAGAGCTACCACGCCTCAAGTAGTTACAAACGGACACGGATTAACACAGATTCACTCCGGCTGATAAAGCTCAAAATTCCCACTCTCATCCACGATGTAAGCCACATGGGTGGCGCCTAAGCGGTCCCCTTTCTCATCGTAACCCGCGATGGGACCGGTGATACCGGGAAAGTCATGCAGGTCGCGGATGTAGTCGGCCAACACAGTGGTTTCGGTGGAATCGGTGGACTCAATGGCAGCCACGATCACCCTGAAGGCGTCCGCCGCCATCAGGGTCCAGATACTGGTCGGAGGCTCCTCGTAGCGGGCCGTGTAGTCGGCCATAAACTTCTCGGCCTCTGCGGATTTCATATCTTGTGGCAAGGGCTCTGTGGTGATGATAGCGCCGGCCGCCGCTTCCACACCGGCAACGACGACGAACTCAGGATTGCTGACCGCGTTGCCGCCCATGAACTGGACGGTCTCTAATTCCATGTCTTTCATCTGCTTCACCAACAACCCGGCTTCAGAGTAGTAAGCGGTGAAGTAAAGTGCCTCGGCACCGCTCTCCTGAACCCGGCTCAGCAGCGGGCCAAAGTCTCGCTGCCCGGGCGTGATGGCTTCATGCAAAACAACCTCAGCTCCTTTCTCTTCAAGATAAAGGCGTGTCCATTCTGCCAAACCTTCGGCATAAGTCGAGCCATCATGCACAAGAGCCACCCGCCGCAGGCCCAACGTGTTGACGATGAAGTCAGCCGCAAATAGTCCCTGCCGGTCGTCAAGAAAGCAGACGCGGAAGAAGTATCGGTACCCTTTCTCCGTCAACCGGATAGCGGTAGAGGAAGGAGTGATCTGTACAATGCCGGCAGCGTCGTATACTGTTGCGGAGGCCTCCGTGGCATCCGAATTGTAAGAGCCCACCACCGCCACGACCCCCGCCGTGACCAGGTGTTCGGCCACCCGCCGGGCCTCGTCGCGGTCGCCCCGGTCATCGCCCACGATGATTTCCACCTGACGACCATCCAGCAGTCCCCCTTGTTCATTGATCTGATCAGCCAACAACTGAACTGCCCGGCGAAAGCCCTCGCCTTCGTAGGTCCAGTCGCCGGTCATCGGCCCCTGCACCCCGATCTTGATGGGTGGCTGTTCCGTCGGCTGGCAAGCCGCCAGCAGCAAACTCCCCACGGTCAATGTGATCAGTAAAGCCCCAACTAGCTTGCGTTTCATCTCTTCCTCCTATCCAGGTACGAGTAACGTCATGTCGCGTTAATCCACCTACCTCAACTCCCGGCCCTCTCGCTGCGACTGGGTCTCGTCATCTGCGACCTCCAACCTGATGAGGCCGCCGGCTGCTCCTAGCGTCTGCCCCAGCTCGCGCACGGCCGTCCGCAAAATGGTGTCCACATTCACCGAGCTGCGCACACGCGCGGCGGTCTCTCTCACCCGCTGCTCGCGCACGGCGCGGCGCCGTATCGTCTCCAGCAAATGGGTACGCTCCAAAGCCAACGCTGCCTGATCCATAAAAGCCGACAGCAGATCTAGTTCCTCGGGGGTGATCTCGGTTTTGTGGCTCTTGTCGTAGCCAGCCTCCACGGTGCCCAACACTCGCTCTCTGATACGAATGGGCATAAAGACACGGATCAGGCGTTCGTGATGGAAACGCTCCCAGATATCCTTGTTGAAGCGGT
Organism: Thermoflexia bacterium; assembly: GCA_030605705.1. Classification (GTDB taxonomy): domain Bacteria; phylum Chloroflexota; class Anaerolineae; order B4-G1; family SLSP01; genus JAUWHU01. Next base: position 2,982 of record JAUWHU010000038.1, read on the forward strand.
CATCCCAATGATCAATGACCTCCGTTTTTCCGGTATGTACAATATCAGTCTGGATGTCCGGGGTGTCAAGAGAGTAACGGGACATCTCCATCCACTCGGGGAAAGCGTCCAGCTGCCCCTCCCAAATGACACCCCGTGTCTCGATCACGTTCCGTGGAGCATCCACCAGGGAGATAGTAGCGTATTCAAAAGCCAGGATGTCACTGATGGCCTGCAAAGTGGCGCGAATCACCATGTCCACGTCCAGCGAGGCGGCAAGTGCGCGGCTGAAGGTGTAGAGAGCCGCGAGGCGGCGCGTCCGCACCTGGGCTTCCTCCGCCAGGCGCGCGCGCTCCAGGGCCACCGCTGCCTGATCGCTCAGTACCTCGTAGAGTCGTTGCGCGCCGGCAGAGAAGGTACCAAGAGTGGTACGGTAGACGGCGACAAAACCCAACTGGCGCTTCCCCACGGCTAAGGGGATGTTGGTCACGGCTCGCACTCCGGCCCGTTCAAAGAAGGCAACCTGTTGTGGAGACAACCAGGGTGCTTGCACGATATCCGGGACCGACCAGAGCTCCCACACTTTCTCCAACGGCACGGAAGCGGCCGAGAGAGGAAACCGGCTACCGGGGGGGATAGAAGACTCGCCGTCACGCCGCCAGGTATTCACGAAATGCAGCCTCTCCGGGCCATCGCCGCCGGGCGTCTCAATAAGCGCCACATGGCAGCCATCCGCACCGCTCTCCGCCACAGATGTGATGATAGCCTCCGTGAC
>JAUWHU010000344.1 GCA_030605705.1 Thermoflexia bacterium
GATGAGATCGGCACGCTGGCCCAGGCTTTCAACAGTATGACGGCTCAGTTGCGCGGCCTCATCGGCGAACTGGAGCAGCGTGTGGCCGAGCGTACGGCTGATCTGACGCGGCGTTCCGCGGAATTGGAGGCCTCGGCCCAGGTGGCTCGCGAGGCTGCGGCTATCCGGGACGTAAAGCAGCTGCTGGATGCCACTGTGCGGCTTATCTCAGAACAATTTGGCTTTTACCACGCCGGCATATTTCTGCTGGACGATGCTAAGAACTACGCTACCCTGGCGGCGGCTTCCTCGGAGGGCGGACAGCGGATGCTGGCGCGCGGGCACCGGTTGGAGGTGGGACAGGTCGGCATTGTGGGATACGTCTCGGCGCAGGGTGAGCCGCGCGTCGCGTTGGATGTAGGGCAGGATGCCTATTTCTTCAACAACCCCGATCTCCCAGAGACCCGTTCGGAGGCGGGCTTGCCGTTGCAGGTTCACGGTCAGGTGATCGGTGTGTTAGACGTTCAATCTGAACGAGCGGCGGCTTTCAGCGCGGAAGATGTGGAAATCTTGCAGACGTTAGCCGATCAGGTGGCGCTGGCGATTGACAATGCGCGCTTGTTGGAGGAAAGCCGCCAGGCCCTGCAGGAATTGCAGACTTTGTACGGACAGCAGACCCGGAGAGCGTGGCAGGAGCGGCTGGCCGGCAAATCCATAGGGTATCTCTTCAGCGGTGGGCAGGTTGTGCCGCTGACTTCCCGCGAGACAGAGCAGACGTTGCCAGCTGAGGCCCTCCAGCCCGACCCGGAGCGGGCCGGATTGCAGGCGGAGGGGCGACGGATCGTCGCGCCGGTTCCGTTGCGCGGTCAGAATGTAGGTTCCCTCGTTTTCTGGAAAGAGGAAGAACAGGAACCCTGGTCATCCGAAGATGTGGCGACGTTGGAATCCTTGAGTGTTCAAGTCGGATTGGCCCTGGAAAATGCGCGTTTGCTTGAGGATGCTCAACGTCGGGCGCAGCGTGAGTCAAGCATCCGTGAAATTGCCGATAAGGTCGGTGCTTCATTTGACCTTGAGACCGTTTTGCACACAGCGGTTGAGGAATTGAGTGTAGCCCTGGGAGCCGGCGGCGCGCTCGTTGAACTTGGTCTGCCGCAGGAGGAGAAGTGATGCCGGATATAGCGCAGAAGGACACCCTCCCCGATGTGACACTTGAAACGGATTCTGAACTGCAGGCCTGGCGTACCGGCGTGCTGAACGTATTGCTAACTGTAGTATCCGTTGCCGCTACACCGGCTGTTATCATTCCCATCATCCAGGCAATTCATAGTCCGGAGCAATGGTTGGTTGTGTCAATCTTCGTGGTGGGCTATCTGTTTGTACTCGCGTTGGCGGTTTTTCGTCATCTTGATCCTCGCCCGCGGGCCTGGGGTTTACTTATCATAGGCTACGTCGTCGGGGTGTTGTCTTTCGCGCGCGGTGGATTGGCGGGAGATGGGGGGCTGTATCTCCTGGCATTGCCGATGCTGGCTATGATCCTCATCGGCGCGCGTTCCGGCCTGATCATGACCGCTCTCAGCCTGCTTACTTTTGCCGCATTCGGAGTTGCTGCTCACCTGGGATGGTTGGCAAACTGGCTTATCATATTAGATAACCCTCTTACCCCTGCTGCGTGGCTGGACGAAGGTATTAACTTCGCGATGCTGTTGGTAGCACTGGTAGTGTTGCAATGGTTCTTCAGCCGTTTCCAGACCCGGACTTTGCAGGCATCGAGGGAGAGGGCGACTGAGCTAAGTCAGGCTCACGTTCTCTTGCAGGAACGGGCGGAGGAACTGAGCCGGCGGGCGCAGCGGTTCGAGGCCATCGCGCGTATCTCTCGTGATACGACGGCGCTGCTTGAGCCGGAGGAAATGCTGCAACGCACGGCCGAGTCAATCAAGGAGCAATTTGGCTTTGATGCGGTGGCCGTTTACCTGGCCGATGAGCCAGGCGGTGAGCTCAGCCTGCGCGTCACTGCCGGGGCTACACCGCCTGTCCTGAGCGGAGCCGAAGGAGCCGCCGGCGCGCGCCTTGAGCAACTGGAGGCCGTGACTCAGACGATTCTTAGCAGCGCAGCGTACGTTGTCCAACCCTCCGCAGAAAAAGCGGAGGGGGGCCTGGGCCGGCTGGTGCTCCCGCTCAGGATACGCGACCAGACCATCGGCGCGTTAGCTGTACAGACCCGTGTACACGCCGCCTTTAGCGCTGAGGACACCGCCGCCTTGCAGATGCTGGCCGACCAGACCGCCACCGCCATTGAGAACGCCCGGCTCTTCAGCGAGAGCCAGGCCAGCCTGCGGGAACTGAACGCGCTTTATCGCCAGTACATGGCTGGGGCTTGGGAGGAGTACGTACAATCCCAACCGGAGGCTATGCATTATTCCTATGGAAGTCTGACGTGTTCAGTCGCAACGTGGCAGGCTGCCTGCGAGCAAGCCCGCGCGTCGGGCAAAGCGGTTGCCTTCATGGGAGACGCTGGCGATGGCGGGGCCACCCGGTCGTTGGCCGTGCCGGTTGTCTTGCGCGGCCTGTCCCTCGGTGTGCTGGGCTTTCACCGTCCGGCCGGAGCCGGCGCGTGGCAGCCGGAGGAGATAGCCATGGTCGGAATGATTGCCGACCGGCTGGCGCTGGCGGTGGAGAATATCCGGTTGTTGGAGAACACCCAGCGCCGGGCGGAGCGTGAGCAGCTGGTCGGACGGATGACGACCCGCTTCACTCGCTCTCTCGACATGGAAGCCGTGCTGCGAACTGCTGTGCGCGAACTGGGACAATTACCCCAGGTGGCCGAGGTGTCTGTCCACGTGATTTCTCCTGAAGCGTCTCCGGCAGCGAGTGAGGGAGAGGAGGCTTGATCATGCATTGGCAGTACGTCTCTTATGCGCTACCTTTGATTATAGCAGCGGCTATATCGTTTGCCGTCGCAGTCTTCGCCTGGCGGCGGCGTACTGCGCCTGGCGCAACAGCGCTCGCGTTGCTGATGCTGGCTGCGGCTGAATGGTCGCTGGCGTATGCCTTGCGACTGGCAAGCGTTGACTTGCCGACCAAAATCTTCTGGTCCCAGGTCCGCTACCTGGGCATTGTCGTCACTTCAACGGCGTGGTTAGTCTTCGCGCTGCAGTACACAGGTCGCGGCACCAAGTGGTTGACACGCCGGGGCCTCGCCTGGTTGGCCGTTGAACCTCTGGTCATATTGCTGTTGGTCTGGACTAACAAGTATCACAATTTGATCTGGACCAATATTGAATTGGAAAGCGTTGGCTCATTGCTGGTGTGGCACGCATCTCACGGCATGGCGTGGTGGGTACACACGGTGTATTCTTACCTGTTGATCCTGCTCGGTGATTTCTTGATCATCCAGGTGTTCATTCGTTCACCCCGCCTTTACCGCGAACAGGCGGGCGCTCTATTGCTCGGGATGCTGGCGCCGCTGCTCGGAAACGTGTTGTCTGTCTTTGGCCTGATTCCCACCCCGCTGGATCTGACCCCCTTTGCTTTTACTGCCATGGGTCTGGCATTGGCCTGGGCCATCTTTCACCCGCAGCTGTTGGACATCGTGCCGGTGGCGCGCGAGGCTATCATTGAAGGCCTGCAGGATGGCCTGCTCGTGTTGGACGCGCAGGGCCGTGTCGTGGAGCTCAATCCGGCCATTCAACGGATCATTGGCCGCCCGGCTAAAGAGATAATCGGGCAACCGGCGGTTCAGGCGCTAGCCGGCTGGCCCGACCTGGCCGCACTCTGTCACGACATGACAGAGACACAGGTGGAGATCGTCCTGGGTGAGGGGGGGGCGCAGCGCATCTTTGACCTGCGCAGCTCATTCCTACGAGACTATCGGGAGCGTATCACCGGACGGCTGGTGATTCTGCGTGACATCACTGAGCGCAAGCGGACGGAGAAGGCGCTACAGCGCGGAACTATGCGCCTGCAGATGGCCGCCGATGTGGCCCGTAGTGCAGCCTTCACACACGGGTTGGATGACCTGCTGGAGCGCACCGCTAATCTGATCCAGGACCGTTTTGGGTTCTATCACGCCGCCATTTTTTTGGTAGATGAGCGGGGCGAGCATGTTATCTTGAAGGCCGCCACCGGCGAGGCCGGCCGCGCGATGCTGGAGCGTGGATATAAGTTGGCGATGGACGAAATCAGCATTGTGGCTCGCGTTACCAGCACCGGTCAATCCCGTATTGCTCTCGATGTGGGTGCTGACGCCGTGCATTTCGAGAATCTTCTGTTGCCGGAAACCCGTTCGGAGATGACGTTGCCGCTGCAAGTAGGTGGGCGGGTCATCGGCGCTTTGGATGTGCAGAGCCGGGAGATGGCCGCCTTTGACGAGGACGACATGGCGGCGTCACAGATGGTGGCTGACCAGTTGGCCGTGTTCATCGAAAATGCCCGTCTGCTCCAGGAGATGGAACAGACCATGCGTGACCTGGAAGTGGCCTCTGGTCGTTACACTCAGGAGTCGTGGGCCGCGGTTACCCAGAGGCATGACCGGCCGGTGGGGTATCGTTACAATCGCTTGGGCGTCGAGCCGGTCGCCGGGCCGCGCGCGGAGGCTCTTCAAGCCTGGCAACAGGGCCGCCCCATTGTCGCCACCGTTCAGCCAGAGGCGCAAGATAGTGGGCAATTTGCCAGTGGTGCCCTGGCTGTACCCATCACACTGCGGGGACAGGTGATAGGGTTGCTCGACCTGCGTTCTGAAGATGAGGCCTTCTCCCCGGAGACAGTCTCGCTGGTCAAGGAAGTGGCCGGCCGTCTGGCGCTGGCCATGGAGAACGCACGTCTGTTGGAGGACACCCGGCGTCGCGCTACACGCGAGCAGGTAACGCGCGAGATCACGGATAAGATGCGACAGGCTACTGATATGAAGTCCCTGTTGCGTATCACGGCGGAGCAGTTGAACAGCGCGTTGGGAGCAGCACAGACCTACGTGCGCCTGGACACCGGGGATACCGTGGATGGCGATGCGGAATGATGTATAGCGTGGCAAGCCGCAAAACATACCTTGCGGTGCTGAGGAGCAGATAAGTATGGAAAAATACGCTGCTTTACGAGTACGGGGAAGCATCAGGACAAAGCTGCTGGCTGTGCTGTTGGGCATGGTGATAACGGCAGCGGTTATTATCTCCTACGTGTCCGTCTTGTCGTTGCTGGAGACGGGACGAGAAGCTCAACAGGCCAGCAGCGCCACGTTGCGTCTGCAGATCGAGGATTACCTCCGGCAGCTCACTGCCACTAACGCTCAGGAAAACGACCGTATTTTGCAGGGCGCACAGTACGGCGCGGAGAGCGTGGCCAAGTATGCGGCACGCATCTTTGAGAACCCCGAGGTCTTTGGGAGCGGGGCTTACTGGCTGGCCGAGGAGCACATGTTCGAAGGGCCTGGAGGACAGTATATCAATGGCCCAGATGAGGTTTCTTCTATCTTCATCCCTAACTTTGTAGAGCTCAACGCTGACTTGCTGACGAATTTGCAGGTGGGAGCGCATGTGGAATCGCTTTTCCCCCAAACCTACGAAGGAGACCCCCATACGGTGGCCCTTTACCTGGCGACGAAAGAAGGGATCACTTGGTACTACCCCAATGTGGATCTGGGAGCCATTCTTCCGCCAGACTGGGATGTCACTCAGCGTCCGTGGTATGTTGCCGCCGTGGAGGACAACCCGCAGCAAGGAACAGTGTGGACGTCGGTGTACGAGGATGCCACCGGTCAGGGCTTATTGGTCACGGCGGCGGTACCCGTTTACACCGACCAGGGTGAGTTCGTCGGGGTCGTTGGCGTGGACGTGACATTGGGGGACATCAGTGATAGCGTCAAGGCCACCCGGTTGCTCGGGGGAGGTTACTCTTTTCTCGTGGATGAGACAGGACACACCATCGTCCTGCCACAGCAAGGTTATTTGGATATTTTGGGACGCGCTGTTGAATCCGACGAATTCGGGACGGATCTGGCCGAGGCGCCGGAGGAATTTGCGCCTGTATTGGCTAAAATGGTGGCCGGCGCAGCGGGTTTTGACGCTTTAGAGGTGAACGAAAAGGAATTGTTCATCGCTTACGCCCCTGTGGAAAGCACTGGCTGGAGCCTGGGCAGTGTGGTGGAAGCAGGAAAAGTCATGGGGGCCGTGGCGGGCTTGCAAGCGGAACTGGAAACCTCAACCAAATCCCTGATGCTGAAACGCCTTTTGCCCCTGGGCGTGGGGCTTGTCGTGATCATGGCGGTGATAGGGATCATGGTCACTAACCGTCTAGTCACCCCGCTGCAGGAATTGGCCACGGCAGCGCAACAACTGGGGGCGGGGGAATGGGATGTCCTGCTCCCCTCGGTGGGCGAGGACGAGATCGGCGTGCTGACACAAGCTTTTGCCACCATGAGGACGCAACTGCGGGAGTTGTTGGGAGGCCTGGAGCAACGCGTGGCTGAGCGCACCCGTAACTTGCAGGCGGCCGCTGAGGTTTCCCATGCTACCACTTCCATCCTTGATCCCGACCAATTGCTCCCTCAGGTGGTAGAGCTGGTTCGTGAGCGTTTTGACCTGTACTACGTGGGCTTGTTCCTGCTTGATGAGAAAGAGAAATTCGCCGTCTTGCGGGCGGGCACAGGCGAGGCCGGACGGCAGATGCTGTCCAGGGAGCACAAGCTGGAAGTGGGAGGGAACTCGATGATCGGCCAGTGTGTGGCTACGGATAAGGCCGATATCCAGCTGGATGTAGGAGAGGCCGCCGTGCGTTTCGATAATCCGCTGTTGCCGGAGACCCGTTCGGAGATGGCGCTGCCCCTGCGCTCGCGCGGGAGGGCTATCGGCGCGATGACTGTGCAGAGCACCGTGGCCGCAGCCTTCGATGAGACGGATATCGCCGTGTTGCAGACGATGGCTGACCAGCTGGCAAACGCCATCGCCAATGCCGAGCTCTACACCGCCGCGCAGGCCGCTCTGGCGGAGGCGCGGGCCACCCAGAGGCATTACCTGGTGCAGGCCTGGGCTGAATACTTGCAAACGACCACCGCTGACCGCTACGAGACCTCCGGGCCGGACGTCGCTCCCCTGGGAGAGACGGTGTTGCCCGAGGTGCGACAGGCGATGGCGGAACGCAGGACATTGGTACGGGGAGGGGATGGTGAGAAAATACCCGCCCTGATAGCGCCCGTCATGTTGCGCGACCATCCCCTGGGCGTCGTGGGAGTCAGGATAGCCGAGGGCCGGCAATCGTGGAGCGAAGAGGAGATCACTTTAGTTGAGGCCATCGCCGAGCAATTTGCCCTGGCGGCGGATAACCTGCGTCTCGTTGAAGCCACCCAGCGCCGCGCCGCTCGCGAGCGACTTGTGGGCGAGATCAACGCCGATATTCGCTCGCAGCTGGAGATCGAAACTGTCCTGGAGCGGGCGCTGATGGAGTTGGGAAAGGCATTAGATGCGGATCGGGCAGCAGCGTATCTGGGGACGGCAGATGAAATGTCCCCGGCGGAGCGGAGGCAGGAATGACAACGCAAATACCGGTGCAGAGGAAGGGGTGGCGGGCCTGGTGGAGTGCACAATGGGAACGTCTCGTCAGCGTGGAGGTTACCGACGCGGAAGAGGCGCGCCTGGGACGACTTTTTAACACATTGATGGTGGTCACCATCGCATTCATGCTTACCTTGTCCGCGATTCTCACCGCGATGGGACCATTGGGATTGCTCTCTACCTCTGGGACTTTGCGAAGAGCGGCCTTTTCTCTGGTTGTGATTCCCTTTGCCATTTTTTGCCTGATCCAGACGCGCCGTGGGCGCGTCCGGGCGATGTCCAAATTATACGTCTGGGGTACCTTTGGCTTTATCGCGTTGGCCTGCGCACTTTTTAATGGCTCCGCTTCACCCGCTTTTATACTCTTTTTATGGGTCGTCGCGGTGGCCGGCGTGCTGCTCGCACCTTACTACGCGTTGCTGCTGAGCGGCGTGGTATTGTTATATTATGGCGCGCTTTGGTTTGCGGAGCGACAGGGATTCTATACCCCTCTCCTGCCAACGGATGAAACGGCGTATAGATTCATGAATCAGTCTTTTACATTCCTCATACTGATCTTCGTGGCAGGCTTGATAACCTACCTGAACATGAGAAGCCTGCGCCAGACGCTGGCGAACCTGCGCGGCACTACGGACGAGCTGGAGAAGAGCCGGCGTCTTTTGGAAACCCGTGTGACGGAACGCACGGAGCAGCTGCAGCAACGTTCGGAACAATCTCAGGCCATCGCGGAGTTCACCCGTTCTCTGGCCGGCTTGCGGGACTTAGGCCGGTTGTTGGATTCTGCGGTCATACTGATAGCCGAACGCTTGCATTACTATGATGTCGCTATCTTCCTGCTCAATGATTCAGAAGAATGGGTGCTCTTGAAAGCGGCATCCTCCGCAGGGGGTAAGCGCATGGTGGAAAGAGGGTACCGGTTGCGTGTGGGTTCCCCGGAGATCATCGGCCAGACGGCCGCCACGGCCCGCCCGCAGGTCGCCGTGAATGAGGGAGACGCTGCACTCAACTTCCAATTACCCGAGCTCCCCGCAGCTCAGTCGGAACTTGCGCTCCCGTTGCTTTCTGGCGGAAGATTGCTTGGGGTATTGGATATCCGGTGTGATCAGATCGTCCACTTTGCCGGGGAGGACATCCAGATTTTAGATATCTTGGCTGGCAGCCTGGCCGCGATGATTACGAATACTCGATTGCTTCAGGAGACGCAGCAGGCTCTGGAACGACTGGAGCATTACCAGGAAGAAGAGGTAATACAGGGCTGGTATCGGGCGCTGGCGCGTCGTAATAAGCGACTGGGCTATTTTTATGATCGGATCACGGTGCGTCCGGAGCTGCCCGACGCCGCTTTGATGCCTGTGGACCTCCAAAATTTAACCGGGTTGCAGGTGCTGGAATCGGAAGGGCAATACCTGCTGCTGGCCCCTCTCCGCGTACAACAGCGGACCTTAGGGGCGTTATCTTTCAGGGCTTCACGTCCCTGGACGGAGGAGGAGCAACGACTGGTAGGGAGTGTGGTGACACAATTGGGACTGGCCCTGGAGAACGCGCGGCTGCTGGAGGATACCCGCTTGAGCGCACAGCAGGAGAAGGCGCGGAGCGAGATCGTGGGGCGGGTGCGTTCCTCGATGCAGGTGGATACCGTGCTGCGTAGCGCGACCGAGGAGCTGGGACGGGCGTTGGGAGTTGAGCGCGTGCGCATCCAGCTGCTTCCGCCTGGCCGGCCGGTAGATTCGGAAGAGGCGTCTGTTTCACCAGCCTCCCCGGGGGAATCTGGATGAACTGTCACTGGTGGCATCTTGTGTTGATCGTTGGGTTGCTCTGCCCATTAGGGGCGGCCTGTTCTGGCGGCCCGGCAACGGAGACGCCGGCGCCCCCGGAATCTGTGACATCGCTTCCCATGCTCTCCAAACCCTTGCGCCTGTTCTTAGTTTACAGCTATTCTCCTGCCGCGCCCCGGTCAGGTGAAATCCGCCCTGGAATCCTGGAGACGCTCGCCCGTCAGGGATACAACCTCTTTGAGGACACGCTCGAATTGGAGGAGTTTTCACTGAATGTCACTGCAGAGACTACCCCTGGAGAGCTGGCCGCCCTGGTGCAGGAGGTTGTCCAGGCCATCCAGAACTATGACCCGGACGTGGTGATCGTCTTAAATGATGAGGCGGCTCGCGCGGTGATCCCTGCTTACCCAGATTCCAATCAGCCTTTTGTGTTTTGCGGCCTCAAGGGTAACCCGCAGGATTATGATCTTAACCGGCCCAACGTGACCGGTGTGTTGGAGCACCCTTATCCACTCCAGACGGCCAGGATGGCTATGGAGATAACCCAGAAGCAGGATAGTTTTATGGTCCTGGGGGATGACTCCCCGATGGGCAAGACGATTATCTCGGCGGTTTACCGGCAGCTCATAACCGATACGACGTTGGAGAGCCGGCCGGACCTGCGTATTACCTCGCGGTGGGAGGAATGGCAGCAGCTGGTACTCAGAGGGGCAGATGCCTCGGATTTCATCCTATTGGTGGGATATAGCGGTCTGAAAGACCGCACGGAGAATACCATCTCTGACCGGGAGGCGTTGCAGTGGACCCTGAGACACGCCCCTGTCCCTGTCTTTGGCTTGTGGACGGAGACTACGCGTGAGGGGGCGGTGGGCGGGCTGGCACTTACCCACTATGAACAGGGGGTGACTGCGGCCGAGATGGTGCTGCATATTGCGCAGGGCGCAGCTCCTTCGTCAATCCTGGCTGCGCAACCTGCTCGTAATATCCTGACCCTGAATTTTGCAGCAGTCGAACATTGGGAATTGCGTATACCCCTGGTATTTGTGACCACGGCGCGTATTTACCGCCGGTTTCCAGCTCCTGAAGAGGGAGGTCGGTGATGTCCTTGAAGTCCTTGAGCTTGCGTTGGCGCGTGACTTTAATTGCGGTGCTTTTGCCTTTGCTGTTCTTGATGCCGGCATTCTTTTTCATTGGGCAAAAGTCCCGCACTGCCTACCGGGAGGCCCGGTTGAGCAAAGGTGAGATGATCACCAGTCAGCTGGGGCAGGCGGTGAACTCGGTAACGCCCTACATCTCCTCTATTTACGATGTCCCTGACCTGGAATCTTACCTCCGCGAGAGCATCGCGGATCAGCCTGAGATGGTGTTCTCCGCGCTGGTGCTGGATACCGGGTTTGTGGTTTACCATTCTCTGCCAGGACTCGGTGGCACTTACGTCTCTGAGTTAGCTTATTTGGACCAGGAAGGGCTTATCAGACGGGTCGTCCATCCCTATGACGAAGTCTACCTGGTGGTGCGGAAATTACCGCTGCCCGGCAACGAGGAACGTTTTCTGTATGCCGTCGTGGCCGAGTCGGTGGAGATGGTGGATCCTCCTTTGATATCATTGTTGCCGGTTTTGGTAGGCATGAGTGTGGCCCTGATCCTGGTAGTCATGATACAGCTCTTCATGCGCCGTTGGATTCTCACGCCGTTGAGCCAACTGGCGGAAGGGGCGGCCATCGTCGGGGCCGGCGACCTGGCTTACGAGATCACCTTGCCGGGAACGGACGAGTTCGGCTTTCTGGCGCGTTCCTTCAATGATATGGCCCGGCGTTTGCAAGGGCTGGTGACTTCGTTGGAGCAACAGGTGTCGGAGCGCACCCGTGACCTGGAGAAGAAGAGTCGCCAGCTGGAGGCGGTGGCCTTTGTCAGCCGGGAAGTGGCGAATATTCGCAGTGTTTCTCTGTTCCTGGAGGCGACGGTGGCGGCAATCTCCAGACAGTTTGGACACTATCACACCGGCATCTTTTTGATTGACGACAAACGGGAATGGGCGGTATTGCAGGCTGCTTCTTCTGAGGGCGGACAGCGTATGTTATCTCGCCGGCATCGTCTGCGGGTGGGGCAACAGGGTATCGTGGGTACCGTCGCCGGTACCGGCAAAGCGCACATCGCCTTAGACGTGGGTGTGGACGCGGTGTGGTTCGATAATCCCGATTTGCCGGACACACACTCGGAGATTGGCCTGCCGCTGAAGGACCTGGAGGGACAGGTGATCGGCGTCCTCGACGTGCAGAGCGCGGAGACGCAGGCCTTTAGTGCTGAGGACATCGAGACGCTGCAGTTGCTGGCCGATCAGCTCTCCATTGTGTTGCGAAACGCCCGGCTTTTCGAGCGCACCCAGAGTGCGTTGAGCCAATTGGAAGATTTGCAGTGGAGCTACAGCCGCGAGGGTTGGGCACGGATCATGAACCAGGGTCGCCCGAGGGCTTACGAATACGACTCTGTTTCCGTGCAACCTGTGTTGCCCTTGCCTGCCCCGCGAATTTTGTCGGACGGCACGTTCCCCCGGCAGATGGTGATGACGGACGGCGCCGCGGCGCTGGTGGAGCCGATGCGCTACCGTGACCAGACAATCGGTCTGGTGGCTCTCTCCGATCCGCACCGTGTCTGGACCGCAGAGGAAAGAGGGCTGGTGCAGAGCGTGGTTGATCAGGTGGGGATCGCGTTGGAGAACGCGCGTCTCTTTGAGGAAACCCAAAATACGGCCCGGCAACAGGCATTGATGAGCCAGGTACTGCAGACGACGGCGATGGTGAGAGACCCTGACGTTGCACTCCGCGAGATCACCGGCATTCTGGCGCGGGGTCTGGGCATGGCGGTGGGTATTTTTACCTTCCCGCGCCCCGATGCCACAGAGGTACAGTTGCAAGCGTTTGTTTTGCCTGACGGTGAATCGCTTTTGCCTGAAGGTGAGCTCTATTCTCTTCCTCCCGATCTACGGATTTTCTTCCAGGGCCTGGAGGAGCCGGAATTGGGTAAAATGCTCCCCGTTTTGGGGAAGATATCGCCGGGAGAAGCGTACAATCTGGAGCAGGTCTTGTACGTCGCCATCAGGACGGCGGCGACCCGTGAGGGTTTCTTAGTCTTGCTCCAGCGCCGGGGCGACATATTACTTGATCCTGAGACGCGCTCGCTGGCCCGCAACCTGGCCGGCCAGGTTGCGATGATGCTGGCAAATATGCATCTTCTTGAGGAGACCCAGCGCCGCTCGACGGAGATGGAGGCTTTGTATGATATCTCACTGCGCTTCGGAAAAAATCTGGAGCTGGAGGCGATCCAGAATCTCCTGGTGAATCAAGCCAGGGAGCTGTTATCTGCTGATGCCGGAGGTTTCTTAGTCTACCACGAACATGGAAATATGTTGGATTTTTCCGTCGCCCACGGGTCTATCCATGCCCCCCAGTGGAGGGCGAAACCGGGGGAGGGACTGGTGGGGCAGGTATTCCAGCAGGCTAAAACCATCCGGATTGACGATTACGCGGCATGGGCAGATTATGAGGAGGCGGCGGAAGAATCTCCCGCCGTGCAGGCGGTACTGGCCGTGCCCCTGAGCGTCTCCTGGGGTGTGGCCGGCGTTTTGCTCGGTTTGCGAGAGAGAGGAAAACCGCCCTTTGATCAGGCGGACGTTCGTCTGGCGGAGCTCCTCGCAGCTCAGGCGGCGGTGGCATTGGAGAGTGCGCGTCTTTACCAGGAGAGCACCAAACGGGCGCGCGACTTGCAACAACTTTACGACGCGGGTTTGGCCCTGGTCTCTCTGTTGGATGTGGACGAGGTCTTGAACACGGGCGCGGATTGGGCGCGTCGCCTCTTTGACGGGGAGACGGCGACCATTTTCTACTGGGATGAGGCCCTGGGGCAATACCGGGCCGGTCGCTCGCTGGCTTCGTCCAAGTGGGAAACGACCTCTGCTATGCCCCGGTCCGGTGGGATCACCCATACTATCCGTGAAACCGGCAAGCCTGTGTTGATCTACGATGACCGGATCACTGCCCGGAATCCCGCCGAACTGATTGAGCTCGGCCTTATTTCTCAGATCGGGGTGCCTGTACGTTTAGGCCGACAGATCGTCGGCGCGTTCTATGTACACAGTGCCGAGGTCGGCCACTTTAGAGAGGAAGATCTGTACCTTTTGGAGTTCTTAGGTACCCAACTGGCCTCGGCGGTTCAGAATGCGCAGCTGTTTGGACAGACGCAGGCCGCGCTGGGTGTTGTCGAAATGCAGGTGCATTATCAGACCAATGTGGCGCAATCCACGGCCTTGCTGGCGGAGCGCGGGACACAGGCCTTAGAGGAAGTGCTGGCTCTGCTGGGTGATGCTAGCCACGCGGGCCGGGTTGTTTACTTCGAGACACAGGAGGATGTTGAGGGGCCGTACTGGAGTCTCGCTTCGGAATGGGCTGCCCCTGGCGTGGGATCGAAGCTGGAAAACTCGCTATTACAGGCTTTGCGCCCGGAGCAGTTCTCGGAATGGTCGCTCAAATTCAAGGAGAGCGGCATGGTGCAGACCTTCTTGAGCAGTGCGTCACCTGTGGAGCGCCAGATCCTGGAGGCGTTGGGGATTCAATCCCTGCTCCTGGTACCCGTGGCGGGCAATCATCCTACCGTTCCGGGTTTCGTGGGAATACTTGACCTGGAACAGGAACGCGAATGGGAGAAAGAGGTACGGGTGGTGATGCAGACAGTGGGCGTGGCCCTCTCCAGCACGCTGGCTCGTGAGTGGCTCTTCAGTCAGGTGCAGGACGCCCTCACCGAGACCGAGGTACTTTACAAGACCGGCACCGCCTTGAACACGGCGCAGAGCTACGACGATATTCTCGAAGCGCTGTGTAGCCACACGATTCTCGGCCAGGGCGCGCACGATGTGACGATCGAATTTTATGACCGCCCCTGGACGGAAACGGAGCGACCTGAGTGGATTGAGATTCTCGCGCGCTGGGGCCGGCTGCCTCCGGAGAAGGTGCGGCAGCGTTATCACATGGATAAGACGGACATAGTTCTGTTCTCTGACAGGGTGGGGGTTGTCGAGGACGTGCCGAACGACTCACGCTTAGATTCCCGGGCCCGCGACTTCTTCTTCAAGTACCTGGGGGCCAGGAGCGCGGTTTTCGTCCCCCTGATCGTCGGTGGTCAGCGGATTGGTACCATTATCGCATTATATCCTGAACCGACCACGGTATCGGAGGTTGAGCAGCGTCGCTTGATGAACCTGGCGGCTCAAGCTGCGGTGGCGATCCAGAACCGTTACCAGCTACAGGCTACCGCCGCGCGGGCGCGCCGGGAGCGGTTGGCCCGTGAGATCATCGGGAATATCCAGGGCGCAGTTGATGTCCAGGGAGTACTGCAGGCGGCGGCCCGCGAGCTGGGGCGGGCACTTCGCGCTCCGCACACCTCTATCCAGGTTGGCGGTCTGGGCCAGCGACGGCACAGGAAGTTAGGCACGGGGGAGCTTGTCCCTAAACCGGATGACTCATCCCCGGTTGTGAGCTCGGACGAGTAGGGTGTCCTAAACGAAAATATTACTACTCAGGCCGGTTTATTTCAGACTTCCGAGGTCTACAAATCCGCCGCTCGGTGGCGGAATCCCGGTCTTGGTAAGTGCTTTGACAAGCAAACCCTGTACAAAGACCTCGGAGGTCTATCACGCCTGAGTAGTAACACGAAAATCAACTATCAAGCAAGGAGGGCCGGGAGTGGGTATTGATCCTGCTCTTACACACGATCTTTTACAGCGGCTGCGGGAGCACCGTGAATCTTTGGTCTCCGGCCTATGCAGCGCGCTGCATGAAACGACCTTCTCCAATCACTTACTTATTGTTCCTCGTCGCCTGAACGCCATCGGACGGGAGGAGGTTGATACTTTCATCGCCTTTCTGGCGCGAGGGGAGGATGACGAGCAGGCGGTACGCGCGCATGGCCGGCGTTTGGCAGTGGAGGGGTTGGGGCACAGCTCCGTTTTGGGGATGACCGAGGCCCTCCGTCGCACCTGTTGGGATAGTGTTTTCCCGGATGATAGGATGCTGCATCACCTTTTGGCGATCTGTGGTTATTACCTCAACGCCTTGATGGCGGGATACATGTCCGGACGGGAAGAGTCCATCCTGCGAGAGCAGGAACGCACCCGCCGGGCGTATTTGCGTGTCCGCGAACGACACGCCGACCAGAGGTAACTGCACCATGAGATTCGCATTTGGAAGAGGAGGATATTCTATGCTTGAGTAGTAACCTTTCGCGGTGAGTTGTCAATCTATAGCTTGAACAATCTACATTTAAGGAGAGAAAGATGTCTGAAACGACGATAGTTGACATTAATATTCCCAATGCCGGGCGGGTTTACGACTATGTATTGGGAGGCAGCCACAACTTTGAATCCGATCGCCAGGCTGCCGAATATATGATCAGTCTGGTACCCTCAACTCGCAAGTGGGTGCGTATGTTGCGCATGTTCTTGAACGAGGCCACCCACCGGTTGTCCGAAGAAGGATTTGAGCAGTTTCTGGACCTTGCTTCAGGCTTGCCCACCGCCGATCACATCCACCAATTGCTGCCTAATGCGTCGGTCGTCTACACGGACAACGACCCTGTGACGGTAGCCTACTCTCAAGAGCTCATCGGGGATAACGAGAAGGTGCGTTACTTGGATGGCGACATCCGTAACGTAGCAGCCATTCTCAACTCTCCAACCATGGACGAATTTTTTGGAGCAGATCACAAGGTTGCTATTGGTTTCAATGCGGTGACGTGTTTCCTTTCCCATGAGGAGATCAAGCACATCATGAGCACCTTGTATGAATGGGCTGCTCCGGGTAGCAAAGTGTTTGCGAGCCTTGAGACGAAGCTGCCTGATGCCATGACGCCCAAGATGCAACAATTCGTGGATATGTTTGACCAGATGGGAAGCCCTTATCATTTTTTGACCTTAGAAGAGTGTCGAGAACTGATTAAGCCCTGGCAACTTGATGAGCAGGGCTTCCGTCCGCTCAGCGAATGGTTGGGCATCCAGGATCAGATCACAGAGGAAGATCGGGAAGACGTCGGACTGGAGTTCTACGGCGTGTTCCTGGTGAAATAATCGTAAGTGTTCAGACCTCCGAGGTTTTGACGTAAAAGGACACATTTCGCAAACCTCGGAGGTCGGGGATAGAAAATAAGGGGCGGCAAGTTAGTTCGACAATGTTATATTAGACCTCCGAGGTCTACAAATGCGCTATCAATCTGTCAAACAGCAGTTCTTAGGAGATTTTTGTCATACAGAACTGTTCCTAAAAGACCTCTGAGGTCTATCTTGAATGTGACATTGTCAAGTTAGGCACTCATCAGTTGTTTTTTTTGTGCAGCGAGCAAGAATTTCACCACGGACCGAAGGTGTGGGCAGGCAGTGCTCATAGACGGAACACGGAGTTTTTTTGAGTTACCGGTTCCTTCTCCGTGGTTATGTCCCTCTTGGTTCCGGTTAGGCGCTTAACAATCAAGTCCTGGCACAAAAAACAAGAATTTTACCACGGAGCGTAGTATGGGCAGGCAGTGCCCATTGACACAGAGAGCGCAGAGATTTTCTTCTTTGTTTTTCTCGGCGTTCTCAGCGTTCTCTGCGGTAAAGACCCCTTTTGGTTCTGGTTTGTCCAGGTTAGGTATCTGCCTCGAAAATAAACTGTCCGTAGTAGCGACTGAAGTCGCTGGCGACGCTGAACGACTAAAGTCATTACTACAAGTCATTTTCGTCCTTGGTGGTGTGTAAACACTCGTGACAACTTCTCAATAATTCGAGGTAGCTCGGGCCGGTCTGGTGGCTCTCGGTCGGCGTAAGTTTTGGGCAGGATACCCAAATGAGACCGGCCCCTACCTGCCAATTGGCACTACTTTAAATCGCGGCTACTGAGCCGTATTGATTTAATCACCGTTCCTAAATGGTGCGCCGCACGTCAATGACGTTGCGGATCTGCTCGATATTTCTCAGCACATGGTTCAGCTTGCTTAGACTGGGAACCTCCAGCGTGACGTAGATAGGCACCACGTTATAGCGGTCTCGCTTCCCGGTTTTCAGAGAGGAAATATCAATCCCCTCATCGGACATCACGGTGGAGATGTCCGAGTACAGCCGGGAGCGCTTGTAAGCCATGATCACCACCTGGACAGGGAAAGTCGCCTCTCGCCGGCCCCACGCCAACTCGATCAGGCGCTCAGGTTCCTCACGCTCCAGGCGCAAGATGTTGGGACAACTGCGCCGGTGGATGGTAACTCCCCTCCCGCGCGTGACGTAGCCGATGATCTTCTCCCCCGGCAGCGGGCGACAACAACCAGCGACGCGTGTCAGCAAGTCCCCCGTTCCTTGAACGTTGACGCTGGCCTCGACTGTAGGAGGGGGCGGGGGTTTTTGTTCCTCGGCATCGGGCAGTTCCGCCTCTTCCTTATCCCGACAGCGCAGCACATCTTCGACGCGGTTCACGATGCGCTCGCCTGTCACCTCGCCGATCCCCACCGCTACCAGGAAATCGTCACGCCGAGAGTAGCGCTTGGCGAAGAAGTCCGCCACCTCCTCGATAGTAAAAACCAGTCCCAGACGCTTGAGCTCGCGCTCCACGATCGAGCGGCCCCGGGTGATATTCTCCTCACGGCTCTGCTGGCGGAACCACTGCTTGATCTTCTGGCGGGCGCGAGCAGTCTTCGCGAATCCCAGCTCAGCATTGAGCCAGTCACGGCTCGGCCCGCCGGTGCGTCCGGTGACGATCTTGACCCGGTCACCGTTTTTCAGCCGGTAGCCCAGCGCCGTCCAGGTCCCGTTGACCTCCGCTCCACGGCAACGATGTCCAATATCCGTGTGAATCTGGTAGGCAAAATCCACCGGCGTGGCCCCGGCCGGCAAGTCAATGATCTTACCTTTAGGGGTGAAAACGTAAACGCGGTCATCGAAGATGTCGGAACGCACTTCCTCGAGAAGCAGGCTGCCCTCCTCAGTCTCCTGCAACAATTCCCGCACGCCCTGGCGCATCTGGGTGATATACTCCACCATCCGCTCGCTGACCTGGGCGTGTTGTTCCTTGTAGCGCCAGTGGGTCGCCGCCACACCAAACTCAGCGATGTGGTTCATCTCTGGAGTGCGGATTTGGATCTCCAGAGGCCTGCCATCCTCGCCAATCACGGCGGTGTGCAGGCTCTGGTAGCCGTTAGTCTTGGGGTTGGCGATATAATCGTCGAATTCACCCGGCACCGGCGTCCACAGACGGTGCGCCACCCCCAGTACCTGATAACATTGGGGTTCGGTCTCGACGATCACCCGCAGGCCCTCAGCGTCGTAAATCTGGGAGAACGGCACATCCTTGCGCCGCATTTTGAGGTAGATGCTGTAGATATGCTTGGGACGTCCTTTGATCTCTCCCGTCAGGCCCTCCTGGGCCAGCGACTGGTGCAGCAGTTTGATGTGACGAGTCAGCCGCGCTTGCCGCGCCTCCTTACGGGCATCCAACAGCTGCGCCAGTTCCCCATACATTTCGGGATTCAGAACCCGAAATGCCAGGTCCTCCAGCTCGGCTTTCCAGCGCCAGATGCCCAGGCGATTTGCCAGCGGGGCGAAGATCTCCGCCGTCTCCCGAGCCATGCGCCGTTGCTCTGCAGAAGGCAAAGTAGCGAGGGTACGCATTTTATAGAGGCGGTCGGCGAGTTTGATGAAAATGACCCGCACGTCATCCACCGCCATCGCGATGAACACCTTACGCAGGCTCTCCAGCTCCTGGAGATCGCGGGAACGCTCCCCCTCCTGCTGCACACGCTGTTCGACATCTCCCAGCCTGGCGACTCCCTCCACCAGAGTCGCAACCTCAGCGCCGAACTGCTCACGCAATTGTTCGGGGGTCGCCGGCGCGTCGTGCAGGAGTCCGGCAGCGATCACCGCCGGTCCGAGGTGTAACTCGGCCAGGAGGTACGCCACGTGGAGTGGTTGCCGGGCGTCCGCCCCCCCGGCAAAATCGTAGGCGCGGCGAAGCAAGTCGCGGGCTTCGGTCGCCGCGACGCCGTCGGGGAGGTGGGCGAGGATGTCGTCAATGGTGATTTGGGGTGGTTTGGTCATGATTTCTCAATCACATACCCTCATTGTCATTTTTCTGCCGCGCCATCAGATTCTGGACGAAATGAGTTCAACGCAAATCCTATCGCTTGTGGAAACAGAAAGCTAAAGTTAAGTTAGTGTCACCCGGTTTTCGCAATTTTCCAGCTGCCGCTTTCGGTGGGACGACAGATCTCTCAGAGCCATCCAAAAAGGGGTGTGGAGGGGAGGCAAACGTGCGTTCTCAATCCTCTAAAATGGATGCGGGGTGGGAAGTCAAAAACTCGTCCCGAAATTGCGGAAACTAAAATACACCAACGAAGTTAAAAGACCACTACTCGAAGTTAGGCGTAAAGAGCTAATGCACGTTTCAAACCATCATACGTTCCAATGTCTACATAGCAACCATCTTCAAAGGGTAAACCTTTTACACGCAAACCACGCTCCAGAGCCAGATCAAAAAAACTTCCTAAAACAACCTCGCCTGGATATTCAGCCTCAGTCTCCAGAGTTTCATGCATTAGCTGCATGAACCGCCCATCCCAGCAAGCAATACCCCACAACCATTCCAGGTTCGTCTTGGCCGGCTTATCAATGTGCCGAATTACATTGTAATGTTCATCAATTGCAATCATCCCAAACCTGGAAGAATCATGTGTGTGAAACAAGCCTAACGTCAGGTTTGCCTGCCACTCTTGGTGAGCCTGGAGCAGCTTACGGAAAGCATCATGAGGTTCTACCACCGTATCGGGCATCCCCATCACAATAGTCTCATCTCCTTGAAGCCAGGGATAGATCAAATTGATGGCAAGGGGCATACCTTGTAATCGCTCCTGGAACAGATAGGTAATATGTACACCGTAAACACGCCCATTGCCATAATAGCTCATAATATCGTACTTGCCACGACCAAGGACAAAGAAAAAGCGACGCACCCCACCAGTGATCATGTTTTCAACAAGATATTGACTAATGACTTTGGGGCGTTTCTCTAACCGGCCGTCAATCTCAATTTGCTGGTATCCAACAGGGAACAGCTCTTTCGCATTAGGATAAGGGAATAAGCGATTACCCTGCCCGGCCGCCGGAATCACTCCGACCACCTTGGCTTGATTCTCAGACATAATTCGCCTTGGTTTCAAGGATGTAGCTCCACCAATTCACCAACATCCACCACTCTCTGATCACCCACAGAGATCACTAAAGGAGTACCATTTTTTACATCGCGGGCCATGATAGAATTCACCGGACTCCATAAAATGATAACATATTTACCTGGAGGAACATCCGTAATTACAAAACGACCATACGCATCAGTAACGCTACTTGGAGCCACAGAAGGATCCAAACCAAAAAGGGGAGTCTCTTCATCCGCTCCAATCGGCGTGCCTAAAAATACCTCGACGCTGGCCATGGGCTTTCCTACCGTCTCAATAATCACAGAGCCAATGACTATGCCGGTACCGGGCTGCGGAGTCGGCACAAATAGAGGCAACACCACTTCCTCGGTAGGGATAGGGCTCTCTAACGGAGAAGTCGAAGGCTGCAGTGGGGATGTCGTGGTATGCTCGCCATTACACCCGGTAAAGATCCAAAGTATCACCACCATCAAGAGCCAATACACACGTTTCATCTTGGGTCTCCTCACTATTCACACAATAAGGGCCGCCAGCACCACCAGCGGCCCTTACAATCATCAAAACGTCATTGCATAAAAAATGCCTTAGGGCACAACAATGGCGTTATAGGCTAACAGCCAGTCCTCACTCGCCGTATTGCTGATTTGGTTCTCGTTCACGACACAAACGATATCCTGGCCAGCTGTAAGCACAGCGGAACCGTTAAACCCATCGCTCAGGCCAGTCGTATTGGGCTGATAGAACAGAGCTGTTCCGTTAGCCGGGACACCGGTAACCTCCTCAGTCGCACCATTGGAGTAAGTGATGGTGATGTCCGTGGCTGAAGAGCCGATGTTCTGACAAGTTATGCTGGTGCTGTAGTTGTAGTAACCCTTCAACACGATGGGAGCATTAGCCATCATCCCACCACCAGCAAAGCCGGAGTAAGAAGCCGCACGATTGGCTGTCCCCTCCTCATTGATGATAGCTATGATTGGCTCACCATCACTCTCAATCTTGGCGGAGCCAATCCAGTTGGTCGGCACACCCTCGTTGGGAGTATAGAACAGGGTAGAAGAACCGATAGCGACTGTCTTCGTAACCACCGTGCCATCAGAATAGCTCACAGCTACCTCAGTACTGGCTGTCCCCAGGTTCTGCACCGTCAGAGCGGTATTGAAGCCGTAGTAGCCGTTCATCAAGACAGGGGCATAAGCCACAATCGTTCCACTGCCAAAGGGATTATAGGAATAGAGCTGACTGCTGCCCTTCCAGATATCAACGACCGCCGCGACTGCACCAGTCGCCGAGATCTTGGCACTGTAGATACCATCAGTGGCCAAGTTGCCCTGATCAAAATTAACCGAGGCATAGGCAGGTACAGCCAGCTCGTTAAATGTTTCCACAGGCGTGCTGTTGCCCGGCTCGAAGATCTCCACCGTGACATCAACGGGATTGGCGGTGGTGTTTTGCACCACAAGGTTCGTGGTGAACCCATAGTAGTTCTTGTACACACCAGGTGCGTACAATTCATCCCCGACATCACCACTGGCGAAGCCGCTGTATGAAGCAGCACTCGTCACACCAGTCATGTTTGCCACAGCCGCAACTTCTTTATCACAGGAAATCACACTCGAATACTGACCATTCGTGATGGAAAGCCCCCCCACATATACAAAGTAGCTGCCGTCTCCAGGAACAGTGAAATCCGCGCTGGTGTAAGTAGGTGTGCCAGTCGCATCGTACAGGGAGAAGACACACGTGGCATCCACTGCACCCATGTTCTGCACTGTGAACGCGCTATTATAGGGGCCACCAGGGCCAGGCACCTGCGCGATCACAGGCATAGTCGTCACCAACAAAACGAACAACACCAAACCGACAATTGTTTTCCGCATGACTTTCCTCCTTTGGAACTGATAAGTTTAAACACCTCTATCACTGAAACATTTATATTTTACCCTATCTATACTCCCAGAACAATACTCCCTATGGAGTATTCGGCGTTAGGTGATGCGCCAGCATCCACCCCACCCACCAAAACATCCCGCCCCACATTAAATCTCCCACCGTAAACAAGATTCGCAGCAAAAGAGCGATCACCAGCGCCCTACCCTCGCCAAGATATGGCCCCAGCAGAAATGTCAATGTCATCTCCCGTATACCCAGGCCAGCAGGGACAAAGATCATCATCATGCTTGCGCCTCCCCCCAATGCCCAGAGAGGAGTAATATCAAACAAAGAAAGCCCCATCTCTAAAGATCGTGTTAGGAGGTAAAGAATTTCTCCTCCCAGAAGCCAAGCGCCTAAGTAGACAAAAATCGCTAATAACAACCAGCCAACGGGCATACGAACAAGCAACTGCCATTTCTTAGCCCCAGGGAGCCGGCGCCAAATCAGGGACAGCAAGGTCAGTAAGATCACACTTGCCAGCAAGACCACGAGGACACCCTCCCATCCCCATTGCCCTAACGCCGCCCAGAAAACGGCAGCGATAAACATTCCTCCCCATTCAAAAAGGCTGGCAGCCAAGGCTGCCTCTCCGCTACGGCCCTGTTCTCGATATGCTAACGCCCGCCCGGCCATGTACCACGGTAAACCTGGAAGCCTGCGAGTAAGGTGGGTGGTACAATATACCTGGATATCCCATCCCCCCCAAGGAGAAGCTGATAATTTTGCCGCCAGAACCGTCCAAACCAATGCCTGTGCCGCCAACGAAACACCATACAAGACTAATCCTATTGCCGCAGGTCCCATAAATTGTCGCCACGCCAGCTCACGCAACTGGGCCGCACTCTTCCACAGAATTACTCCCATAAAAACCAGGGAAAACAAAACAGCTCCCCAACCCAACCAGCGGTTCCATTTACGTTGCACTAGTCGCTCTCCTTGCGGACAAAAACTGTAATCAACGAAGCCTGATTTAAATGGGTCAGCCCCCAAAACAATGGGGCCATCACTAACCGCATGAACATTGAGGACATCCCCTTTTGAACCCAGCCCTCCCAGGCGGCCCCACACGCCAGGGCAGGCAGTGCAAACCGCAGCGTCAGCAGAAAAGAGGGATAAGCACCCACCAAACAATCCCAGTGAAACGGTCTCAGACCGAGGTCCGGCAACCTGCTCTCCAGCACTGCACGAGGGAAATAATACAGATGTCGCGGTAGCTCCCAGCCCATCCAAGAACGACCAAACCAGCGCACACCCAGTCCTTCGAGATTAGGGATACTGAAGACGAAGAGGCCGCCAGGACGCAAGATCCGCTGCACTACCTGGAGATTGGCTAAGGGGTGATGTAAATGCTCCAACACATTCCACATGGTAACCACGTCAAAGGCAGCATCTGGCAGATCGACTTCGGTCAAGCGGCCCTGGTGAATCGTCAACCCAAAACGGTCCCGGGCATATGCAATAGCCTTAGCAGATGGTTCTACTCCCTCGACTTCCCAAATGCCTCGTCGCGCCATTTCATGGAGGAAATTCCCTGTTGCACACCCCACATCCAACAAATGTCCTCCCCGCTGATAGCGCTCGATAGCCCGCCAGCGCTTCGCCATACCATACCGCCGGTCCCAACGGCGCAAACGTGAAGGTTCATCATCAATGGCCGCAGAATAGGGTTCGTAAGCAGAAGGGTAATAAAAATCTATGGTTTCAGCCATAGGACGCGGATTCTGGCGCAACAGCCCGCACCGTTTACACCGTACCACCGCAAATTCACCGGGTAGACCTAACAAACGATCTGGGCCGCTGAACAAGGGTTGAGCCTCATGGCTACCACAAAAATCACAAGAGACATCCTCAAACAACACACCTTCAAGATCGTCCATCATCCACCTCCAGCGGCAAAGCAGGGGGAGGTGTCAACGGACATCGCCACGCCCGCCACGCGCCTTGTAAGAAGTACCACATGGATCGCGGCCCGTGGCACATTCCCTCACGTAACACCACATAACCCAAATGGATCACCGCCGCCGGCAAGGGAGGTCGACCAAATCTATGATAATATCGTGCCCCGCTCGCGCCCCACGTCCGCCAGTAAAAGGGTGAACGCCCCTTGTGCTGAATAGTGCGGGAGACCTTGTGACGCAAACACGCAGAGGGAACGTACAGGAGCGTCATGCCAGCTTGCCGCACCCGTAGGGAAAAATCCCAATCATCGAAGAAGAAAAAGTACCCGTCATCCAGTAGTCCCACCCGCTCGAAAGTCCTACGCGGAATCAACAACCCACAGGTGGGCGCGAAAGCAATTTCTTCCACCTGATCAAAACTACCATCATCCAGGTGATTCAATCCTCGCATCACAACAGCAGGGGGAAAACACCGATAGTACGCCCCCGCCGACCATATCCGCTGCGGTGCATCATAATAAACGATCTTCGGCATTAATATCCCACACGCAGACACGCCCAGGCTCGTTTGAACCAGCTCCTCCAACATGCCTTGCTGAACCACTGTATCATTGTTAAGGATAAAAACATAGTCGGCCCCTTCCTGCAAAGCACGAATGATGCCTGGGTTAAAGCCCCCTGCAACCCCCAAATTCCTGCCGGTTTGCACAATAGTCAGGCCGGAGAAATCCTCCCGTGCCCGCTGGGCCGTGCCGTCGGTCGAGCCATTATCCACTAACAAAAGCTGCAATGGTGCATAGTTCAACGCCCGCAAAGAAAAAAGACACTCTCTCGTGTCCAAGTAGTTATTGTACGCGAGCACAACGACGGTAACCAACGGTTGTGTCATCATTCCCCTATCTCATCCGACGCGAGAGAGGACAAACCAGCAGCCGCCCCCCAACACCACGCAATTTTACTTATCAAAACCCAGGGAGCACATTTCCAATACTTCCATAAACCCGGTGTATGAGTATAAATCTGTACTGATCGCACAGCAGCAATCCCCGGAGCCATAATTCGCCAAACCTTGGGATTGGTTGTCCAGAACGGCATATCATAGTAATCAATATGCTGTAATCGCACTTTAATAGATTGACTACCGGCTCGATAAGCATGTTCCCACAGTAGTTTCCAATTACCCCGCGACGGAAAATGACGAACCGCAGCTGAATTGGTTAGATAGAGTTTTCGACCCTGTCGAGCTATGCGAATAGTAAAATCCAAGTCTTCAGCCGCTGCAAATTTAAAACTCTCATCAAATCCCCCTACGGATTTCCACATCTCGCGCGGCACAAGTAAACTAAAACTAGCCAACGCTGAACGTTGACTGGAAAGCGTACAATTAAGATGCTCATGGAAACCCGCTATCTGACCACAGTGCAAAACAAGCGAATCTCCATCAGGCAGCATGGCTCCACTGATGGCGCCGGCATCTGGCCACCTCGCCCACGCCGCCAACATCGCCCGCAGCCATCCCGGTTGGGGAATACAATCGGCATCCAGGAAGATCAATAGCTCACCATCAGCCCGCTCCGCACCCAGGTTCCGCGCGACAGAAGGTGACACCGGGACAGGCGTAGGTAATAAGTGCACATGGGCTTGCGCTTTGACCAAGCCAGGATGATCCTGACCGACCACGTATATTTCCCAGGGGACAGAGAGACATGTCGTCTGACAGAGTAATGCAGTGATTACCCGGTCAATCACAAGGCTATTCAGGCTAGGAATGACAAAGGAAAGATACTCACTCATTGCGTGGTTTTCTCAAGCACTTGGCGGAACAAATCCTCATAAGCAGCCGCCATATGTTCCCAGGTAAACCCCGCCTGCACTGTCGCCCGTGCGGAAGCCCGCAAGGTTTCCAAATGCCGAGGATCAGCAACCAGGTCCGCGATGGCCGCCTCCCATCTTTCTGCATCTCCTGCCGGCAACAAATAGCCTGTTCTCTCCAGTACCACCGCATCTTGAATTCCCTGCAATGCTGCCGCCACGACAGGCAAGGCATGGGCCGCAGCCTCTAAGGCCACCAATCCAAAGCCCTCCACGTCTCCTGAAACCGGCAAGTTAGGCATAACGAAGACATCCGCCGCCGCGTAGACGGTTCTTAATTGGAGCTCCGGCAAGTATCCTAACAGATGCACTCGCTTTTGCAATGCGCCGGACCCTGCCATTGTCAATGATCTCACGCGCTCCAGGTCTGACCCGGTACCCACCACCACATACCGCACTGGCAAGTGACACGCGACCAGTCTTGGGAATACTGTTTCCAGGAACCAGGCTACCCCCTTGCGAGGCACCAATCGTCCTACCGTCAGCAAGACAATCTCATCATGCAAATCACACCCCAATGCACGCTCCAGTTGCTGTCGCGCAGCGTCCCGTTCCGGCAATACCGGAGGCACGGTCACACCTGGAGAAATGAGTGTGCATTTTTGCGCCGGAATGCCCCGTTCCACACACGCACGGTATGTAAAGTGACTGATGCAGACGACGCGATCAAAAGTACGCAAGCAGCGAGGAATCAACCACTGATAAATCCCCAATGGAAAGGTAATGTCCGAACCGTGGGCAGTCACAATCACCGAGACGTGGAAGAGACGTTTCAATGTCCACCCTATCGACGACAGCACCGGATCGCCGATGTGCACGAGATCCACGCCCTGAACGCAAATATAGCTGGCCTTCACCAGGGCGTAAAGGAAGAAAAAGGGGAGAGCCCACTGGTTGCCACCCCATTTAATCACTCTTACATCAACGCGAGACCGCAAGTGCGTGATAAGTTGATAGCTTAGACGCTGCATTCCTCCCACGGAGGGCGGATGCTTACGAGTGATAAATAATATCTTCATCCAGTCTCATCTCTGCCTTTGCTACACCGGCTGCACCCAACATCAAACATTATATCACAAACGCTGCTGCTCGGTCATCACCTGGGCATACAAAGCCAGCAGCCGAGCAACGTGCTCCTCCAACGTCACAGGTGGCCGGAGCTGTGTACGGAAATCAAGTAACCTTTCAGAATGCACGACAAGTTTCTGCAAGGCGACTCGCCACGCTGCCACATTCCCGGCCGGCACACACACGCCATCCACTCCATCCTGCACCGCTTCGGCCAATGCCCCGAGATCTGAAACGATGATGGGTACACCAGCGGCTATAGCCTCATGAGCGATGAGAGAAAAAGTTTCATACCACAGGGATGGAATGACTACTGCATCCACCTGCGCCAACGTCTCCCATACCGTGCGTCGCGTCAGCCGTCCCAAGAAACGAGTACGCGCGTCAGCCCCTTCACGCAACGTCTGCACGTAATCAGGAGCGGAACGTTCATCTCCAGCGATCCAAAGCTCGGCGTTACCATCCACACCACGGAATGCCTCGATTACCACATGCACACCCTTTTGCCAGGACAAGCCGCCGATGTAGGCAAATCGCACCGGTGAACCGGTGGGTCGGGCCGGAGATGCAATCCCGGCAGGTATCTGAACACCGTGCGGAAGCACCTCGATTTTCTCTCCAGACACGCCATGGGCATCATACCAACGCGCCACGAACTCAGTTGGCGCGATCACACGGTCGGCCAACCGGAGCACCCGGCGTAACAGCCGATTACGTCGAACGAAAAGGGGAAGCAGCAAAGGCACGGCAGGCCACAGCGCCGGACGCCCGGCCCGGGCCAGGGCGCACCGAGCGCAATTGATATAAGCCCGAGGGCCATCGCAGACCTCCGCACCATAGTTCGTGAGCAGTTGAGCGTTAGCGCAAACCCACCAGTAATCATGTAGGGTAACAACAAAAGGAATATCGCGTTGCCGAATAGCGGAGAGCAGCCGCACCGGCAGCCCCATTAAATGTTGAAGATGAATTAAATCCGGCCTCATCTCGTTCAGCACCCGCTCGAAGGCGCTGTTGAGACTTGACTCCCGTCTAAACGTTGCCCAGAAACGGCGCTGTGGAGTAACTACTCCATCCCAGGCAGCCCAGACCCGCACCGCGCCTTCAGTTCGTGCTGAGACCCCCACGCCTTGAGCGCTCCGCCGGTAGAAGATTCCCACCTGGTGTCCATGTTTAGCCAATCCTTGAGCTATGGATTGGGTGAACAGCTCCGTTCCCCCCACGTAATCAGGCAAGTATTGGTGAAGCAGATGGAGAATACGCACTTACGGGACCTCTGGATTAACCAAGTGTTCGTAGACTTCTCGCACAATTTCATACTTGCGCTCCCAAGTATGCAGCCAATAAACCTTGTGTTTTCCTTGAGATCCTTATGCGGCTCGTTCAGCAGGATATTTCAGAAGTCGTTTAATAGCCGCCGCCAGTGCCTCTACATCCCCAAATG
>JAUWHU010000311.1 GCA_030605705.1 Thermoflexia bacterium
GTGTTAATCAGCCTGTCCACTTTGTCTCGATAATCGGGAGCCAGTTGCAACAAATCCTCAATTACCAGAGTCTGCCCGTCGAGCAGGAACTGATAGTCAGGGTTGTCGGCAGCCAGACGTTCCAGGGTATCAATCAACTTGGGGATCCAGGAGTTGGTATAAATCGAGGTCAAAAACCATTCGCGGTCCCAATGGGTATGATTGATGATATGAACTACCGTTTTCATTGGATGTCCTCAGGTGTTGTTGAAGGTAAACTGGAACGCCCATCATCATCACGCAGCCCGTGAATTTCCACCGGAAACGGTTTCTGCGCGGCGAAGACGGCATCCAGATGCGCAATGAGTGGCCTCAACGGGCCGGGGGTCTTTTTGAAGGATTCCTTGATGGTCATGTGAATCTGGAATAGCTCGGCAGCCACGAAGCCAGATTACTTGCGCAGCATCCGGTGAATTTCGCCCATGTCCTGCGCGATGCGGTAGGGGGGAATCAGGTAGACGGCAAAACGGAAGCGGACAGACTCTATCACGGGGATTCCTCGTTCAATCGAAGTTCACGTCACGCAGAGAGAGCGCGGCCACGCCGATGACGGTATCCGCCCCGCCGTAGTAGATGTAGAGATCATCCCCGATCCGGGCCTGCCCGCAACTGAAGACGACGTTGGGCACATAGCCGTGGACTTCCCACGGGAGTTCCGGTTCTAAGATCGGGGCGGTCTGACGGGCGATGACCTGGGTCGGGTCCTGCAAATCCAGCAGCGCGGCGCCCAGGGAGTAACGCGGGCCTGGGCAGACGCCGTGATAGATCAACAGCCAACCGTCCGCTGTTTTGATGGGCGGGCCGGCGATGCCGATCTTCTCGCTCTCCCAGGAGGAAGCGGGGCGGGGTTCCATCAGAATTCGGTGATTTTCCCAGGTCCGTAAATCGGTGGAGGTCGTTATCCAGATACTGGGCGGACGGCGGTGCAGCATCACGTAGCGTCCACCAATTTTCTCCGGGAACAACGAGGCGTCTTTGTTGGGTTCGTCGAGCAGCACGCCGTGGCGCGTCCAATCGCGCAAGTTCCGCGAGGTTGCCAGGCAAATGCGGTAATCCCCGTCGAAGCGCCCGCCGTAACCGGTGTAGAGCATATAAAACGTCTCTCCCAGTTTCACGATGCGGGGGTCTTCGGGGCCGCGCGACTCTTGAGGAACGTCGTTGATCAGAATCGGGCGCTCCAGGCGGTCGAAGTGCATTCCATCACGGCTGATAGCGTAGCCGAAAGTGTTGATGTACGGGCCCTCTTTTCCGTTGGGTGCGATGTCCGTGGCGCGATAGATCAAGTGTACCTGGCCGTCATCGTAAATAGCGCCACAGTTGAAAACGGCGCCGGCCTCCCAGGGGTGTTGCGGGTCGGGAGAAAGAATAGGTCACCCGGATAAGCGTCTAAGTTTCATCATTCCTCCATAACGTGGCAAAGCCGCAAATATGCAATTAACCCTAGGACATGAGCGTCTTGAGTTAGTGGTATCTGCTTCGAAAATAAGTTGGTGACTGGTAACCGGTGATTAGTGCTTGGTGCGGCTCAACGTTGTAGCATTCCGGCGTCTCAGCGACTACCCAACCAGGCCCATTTGTGGCTACCTCGAAAATGAACTGCCCGTAGTAGCGACTACTGTTACTTGCGGCGCTGAACGACTAAAGTCGTTACTACAAGTCATTTTCGTTCTTGGTGGTGTGTAAACACTCGTGACAACTTCTCAGAAAGTAGGGGCAAGTAGCTGTGGCCGGCATTGCCCTAAGGGCAATTAGCCCGAGGCCTCGGCTGCCCCTCGGCATTTCACACGGCGTTTCCCGCCTGTACCTCGGGTCTCTGACCGAGCCACAGTCCGGCCCGAGCTATTGCTCCGTGTCTCGGGGAACCACAGGGGTTCTCCCTACGTTGGGCAAATTTTCGTCGTAGGCGAGCATAAAACTATGGAGTGCCATATTCGAGAGAAGCATGGTGGACTAAGCGAGTTACTGAATCGGCAAACTTGACGTGGCCGGCGATGACATCATAATATAGTAATGTAATGATAAACCCAAACTATATAATACACGAAAACAAAAGGTTTGTCAAGACCTTTTCCGTTGTTTTCGGCGGGATTGGCGACGCGAATCAGGCTAGAGGGATGCCCGTAGCGCCACTGATACGCTCGGCTGCGCGATGTATACCC
>JAUWHU010000055.1 GCA_030605705.1 Thermoflexia bacterium
GGCATCCTGCAGCACCTGGGCACAAAATTCCGCGATTTCCTGACGGGTGCTGACATCTGCCAAATCTACATACTGGAGCGGCAATCCAATCCACGCCTGGATGTTGAGAGCCGGGGAGGATTTTTTCAGAACACGGATGAAATCCTGTGCGTGATCATAGCTGGGATTGAAGACCCTTTCTGGCTTGCGGTAACTGGTGAAGACGTAGACTGTGGTGATTTGGCGTTGCGCCAGTTCAGCGGCCAGCGCAGCAATCTCGGCTTCGCTGTGGGGGGCATGGACCCACTCCACGCCTAACCAGGCGGCGTTAGTGCCCTGGTTAAAGTGTGCTCCGTGGTAAGCAGTGCCGGGCCGGAAGAGACACACACGCCCCACAAAAAACAGGATGATCAACGCCGTCCACAGGCGGCGCCAGAAACGCCTACGCGAGTTTCCTCGCAAACCCGCCCCCGTCCCCGGGGGCGCGGAGCTTTTGGGAGTAGACATGTCACTTGTGCCGCAATGCGTAATTTTGCTCGTGGTAACGATTTTAGTCATCCAGAGCGACTGAAGTCGCCACTACGATCACCATACCTCACTCCTCACTCCCCACTCCCCACTCCCCACTCCCTCACTCTCCACCCCTCACGTCATCTTCACAACGATATCGCTCAGCACGTTGGCGGCCTCGTCGCTGCGGTCGGCGGCGTTGCTCAAGTGACGGTAAGTCTCCCGCAGTTTGAACATCTCGACGATGTGCTCCAGGTCCTGGGGCATGTGGAAGAGCGCGGCGAGCGCCTCGCGGTAGACCATCTCTACGCGGTTTTCCAGCGCCTTGGCCCGTACCGCGTGATCCTCCGCCACACCGGGGTAGTCCGAGAGGCGGATCACGCCGAGGTGTAGCTCCCGCGTGCCTTCCACCAGCAGCGAGACGATCCGTCGGAGGTAGTCGTTAGGTTCGACCTCTAAGATACTCATTTCGCCCACGGTGCTGTAGGCATAGTCAATGATATCATCAATGGCCCGAGAAAGCGCGTGGATGTCCTCACGGTCAATGGGCGTGACAAAGGTGCGGTTCAATTCTTCGATGAGAATACGACGTACCTCGTCGGCTTCTTTTTCCAGGCGGGTGACCTCATCGGCGCACTCCTGGTTAGGGTTGTCCATGTAGGCTGCCAGAGCCTCCATCCCCTGGACGGTGTAATCCGCCTGCTGCTCCAACAGGACGAGAAACTTATCCGGTTGGGGTTTGAATAATTTGCGTAGAAATCCCATCAGACCCTCCCTTGCAATAGGAGATAGCATAACGCCGCCACGCCGGCTGAGGCCGGGATCGTGAGGAACCACGTAGCCAGGATGCTTTTCATGACTCCCCAGCGGACCTTGTTGACCCGTTCTGCCGCGCCGGCGCCTAAGATAGTGGTGCTGACGACCTGGGAAGTGCTGACCGGACCGCCGACGAGTGCTGCGCCTAAGATGATGCCGGCCGAGGCGATTTGCGAAGCAAAACTGTGGACGGGACGGATTTTGTAGAACTTGCCGCCCAAAGTGCGGATAATGCGCCAGCCTCCCAGGACCGTTCCTAAAGACATGGAAGCAGCACAAGCCGCGATGACCCAGAGAGGAACCTCAAAAGTGGGGAGCGCGCCGCCGGCCAGCAGCCCCATGGTGATGATGCCCATGGTTTTTTGCGCGTCGTTGGTCCCGTGGCTGAGCGCCAGCGTCACCGCGGTGATGATTTGAGCGCGTTTGAAAAAGTTATTGATCCTGGGGGTGGCATTCCGGGCCAGGAATAAGATGACTTTCAACAACAGATAGCCGACAACGAAGCCCAGCAAGGGCGAGGCCAGGAGAGCAAGGCCCACTTTCTCCAATCCTGCTATCTGGATGGAATCGGTACCGTAACCGGTGAGCGCCGCGCCGATCAGCCCGCCGATCAGGGCGAGGGAGGAGCTGGAGGGAATCCCTAAAAGCCACGTGAGCAGGTTCCAGACGATGGCTCCCAGCAATGCCGACCAGATGACGGGGATCGTGGCGGCATACTCCGCCACTACCTCGTGCCCGATGGTGGTCGCCACCGCCACGCCGAAGAGGAACGGGCCGCTGAAATGCGCGACGGCGCTCAGCAGTAGCGCATCGCGGGGGCTCATGGCCCGCGATGCGATCATCGTGGCGACGGTGTTGGCGCTGTCGTGAAATCCGTTGAGGAAA
>JAUWHU010000414.1 GCA_030605705.1 Thermoflexia bacterium
ACCGTGTGCTTTGGCGGGCTAACGGCGCCGAACTCACCTGCGCGCGGCTGCGGTGCGGATTCCCTTGTGACCAATCTCCTGCCCGGCGGACGTTACCCGGCGCTGCTCGCAGCTGTAGCGCGTCAGGGCGATAGCAGCCAATACTCCTTTTGTTCACAGCCTTTGACGCTTAAATTTTAGCATAACCTCTGAAAAATATCAAGTCAGTTTCGAGTACATTAGAATTGTTCCTGAATAACCAGAAATGACTTCCCTGAAAAAAGGGGCTAATTTTAACGCAGACGTAGTATGGGCAGGCAGTGCCCATAACGCAAGGGCGCAGAGATTCTTGAATGATGCTTTAATTTAATTTTCTTTGCGTCTCTGCGCCTCTGCGTTGAAGTTTTTGGTTTTTTCGGTAGACTCACGGATAAAAAACAAGGAAAAATCCGTATTGATCCGTGATATCCGTGTCCAAAAGCTTACCGTTACTTCAGCATCGGCATCCAGATGTCGTGCTCTTTGGCGAAGGTGATAGCCTTTTCGTACCCCGCGTCGGAGTGACGCACGACGCCCATGCCCGGGTCGGTGGTCAGCACGCGCCGGAGACGGACCGCCGCTTCCGGTGTCCCATCGGCGACGATGACCTGCCCGGCGTGCTGCGAGTAACCGATACCCACGCCGCCGCCGTGATGGAAGCTCACCCACGTCGCGCCGCCCACCGCATTGAGCAACGCGTTGAGCAGCGGCCAGTCGGAGATGGCGTCGGAACCGTCTTTCATCGCCTCCGTCTCGCGGTTGGGGCTGGCGACGGAACCGGCGTCCAGGTGATCGCGCCCGATGGCGAGGGGCGCCGAGATCCGCCCGTCGGCGATAGCGTCATTAAAGGCCAGTCCGGCCTTCGCGCGCTCGCCGTAGCCCAGCCAACAAATGCGGGCGGGCAGGCCCTGGAAAGCCACCTGCTCCTGCGCCAGCTTGATCCAGCGGATAAGGTGCTCGTCTTCCGGGAAAAGATCCATGATGATACGATCGGTCTCGTAGATATCTTCAGGATCGCCGGAGAGCGCGACCCAGCGGAACGGCCCCTTGCCCTCGCAGAAAAGCGGGCGGATGTAGGCCGGGACAAAGCCAGGATAGCTAAAAGCTTCCTGCAGGCCGTTATCGAAGGCGCGCTGGCGCAAGTTGTTGCCGTAGTCGAAGACCACCGCGCCGCGCTTTTGCAGCTCGACCATCGCCGCGCAGTGCTCGGTCATCGTGCGGTAAGCTTCCTTTTGATAGCGCTTAGGATCGGATTCGCGCAAGGCCACGGCCTCGGCCAACGTCATGCGATTGGGAACGTAGAGAAGTGGATCGTGGGCGGGCGTTTGATCGGTCACCACGTCGGGGATGATCCCTCGCCGCAGTAGTTCGGCGAACACATCGCCTGCGTTACCGATGAGGCCGATGGAGCGTGGCACGCCCCGCGTCTTGTAATCCTCGACCTTGCGCAACGCATCAGCTAAATCGCTCACGATCTCATCCACGTAGCGGTGTTGGAGCTGCCGCGCGGCGCGCTGCGGATCCACCTCGACGATCAGCCCCACACCCTCGTTCATCGTGATCGCCAGCGGCTGCGCGGCACCCATCTCGCCCAGCCCCGCCGTCAGCGTGAACTTTCCCTTGAGCGAAGCGTCAGGGCCGAAGTGCTTGCGGGCCAGCGCTCCCAGCGTCTCGTAAGTCCCCTGGAGGATGCCCTGGGTGCCGATGTAAATCCACGAGCCGGCGGTCATCTGCCCGTACATGATGAGACCCTCACGCTCCCAATTGTCGAAGTTCTCCTGCGTGGCCCAGGCCGGGACGATGTTGGAGTTGGCGAGCAGGACGCGTGGAGCGTCCTCGTGGGTCTTGAAGACCGCGACGGGCTTGCCCGACTGGATCAGCAAGGTATCATCCACGTCCATCTTCTGGAGCGTGTCCAAGATGGCGTCGAAACATTCCCAGTTGCGGGCCGCCTTGCCCCGTCCGCCATAGACGATGAGGTTATCGGGATCACCGGCGACCTCGGGGTCCAGGTTGTGCTGGATCATGCGGAATGGCGCTTCCAACAGCCAATTCTTGCAATGAAGTTTTGTACCTCGTGGGGGGTGAACGACACGTTTAGGCATAATTTAC
>JAUWHU010000453.1 GCA_030605705.1 Thermoflexia bacterium
GAGGCTACGCTACGCTCGCCCCACTGCGCCGCAGCCCCATCGGAATGGGGCCGCAGCTTGGGGGGGCGGTTTATCGCGCGGCCCGTTAGGTTTCTAATCAAGAATGGGAATAATCATGAGTGCTAGACAATACTGGCAACAAGCAGCAGGTGATAATGATCGTATTTAGGCACCCGCGGCGAGGATGAGCCATGCTGAGTTCAGTGGAACGAACGGCTTTTGATTACGCCGCGAAGATGCGGATGTTCCGCCCGAATGCGCGTCTGTATTTGATAAATGTGATCATCTCAGGGGTGGCGATGGGGGTCTTCCAACTGCTGTTCAATTTTTACGTACTCAGTCTAGGGTTTGATGAGGCGCTGCTGGGGCGCTTGATCACCGTCAGCAGCCTGACATTATCGCTAGTGGCCTTGCCAATGGGCTTCCTGGCCGATATCTTGGGGCGCAAGAATTCGCTGGTTTTGAGCGGCGTATTGGTCAGTTCAGCGATCATTGGAATGGTTTTGATCCCAACCGAAGCGGCTTTTTATTCGCTGCAAATCGTGCTGGGGATCGCACAAAGCCTGGCAGTAATCACAATGGCGCCGTTCTTGATGGAGAACAGCGGCGAGCAAGAGCGCACCTATCTGTTCAGTTTTGGGCAGGGTTTGCAGATGTTCTCAGCTTTTGTGGGCAACTGGTTGGGCGGCTATTTGCCAACCTGGATTGCGCTGCGTCAGGGCGTGCCCCCCACCGACAGCCAGGCTTATGCAGGTTCATTGGCCGTGATGACAGGGATGTGTCTCTTGGGGTTGGTGCCGTTGATGTTTTTACGCCGCAACCGGAAGGTGGGCGAGGCGCGCTCGGTTTTTGCGCCGCTCCGCTACGCCACTGAAAACCCCAAACTGCTCGGGAAGCTGGTGATCCCGCTGTTGATCACCTCAATTGGGATGGGGTTTATCATACCCTTTATGAACATATTTTTCCGCACGGTACACCAGCAGCCCGACCCGGCCATTGGGACGATGTTTGCCTGGGGATCGCTGGCGATGGGGATCGGTTTACTACTGGCCCCGCCATTGGCCGAGCGGTTTGGCAAAATCCAGGTGGTGGTAGTAACCCAGGCTTTTTCGGTCCCCTTTTTGATCTTGCTGGGATTCTCGCCCTGGTTCTGGCTGAGTGCTCTCTCCTATTTTATACACCTGGCTTTGATGAATATGGGCAGCCCAGTTTTCCAAACCTTTGTGATGGAGAGAGTCGATTCGGAAGCGCGCGCGACGGTTGCCAGCCTGACCAGCATGGCGTGGAATTTTGGGTGGGCCTTCAGTTCGACGGTGAGCGGTTTCTTACAGGTTAACTACGGATTTGGCACCGCCTTTCTCGGGACGATCTCAATGTATATTTTGGCGATCATCATGTATTGGGCCTTTTTCTGGCGCGGAAAGGTGGAGAATCAGTGATCCGTGATCAGTGGGCAGCAATTGTCTACCCGCCCCTCGGTTGGTGATAATCTCACCTGACGACCAATATGTGAGTGTTACGGCATAAGAGAAGCATTGAAAGCAATGACACCGGAGTGGAGAAGCGAAACCTAACCCCGCATGAACGCAGACGGGGCTATCGCCCCGAGGGTACGCGGCGCAAAAAGCAAACTTTGGTTATAAATGAGCAGCGTCAGGAGCAAAAACGCAGGCAGGTTACGCCATCGTTATGTCGCCGGCGGCTGCTCTCGCCGTCATAACGGCGCGGCGGATGCCTGCGCTGCGCCGCCCCAAATCATGGTCGGCAGGGCCAGCGCTGACCCTTCAAGGATTCAGGACAGGCTCCTGCCGCCACTCCCGAACCGGACGTAAGACTTTCACCTTATCCCTTCCTGCGGCAGACAGGTCACCCACCGCAGGAAGCTGCTTACGCTCCGGCGCGCGGCTGACCGCCGTAGATGAACTTCCGCATCAAGGGCAATCGCTATCGTTTGGTGGGGGGAATAAACTACGAGTATGGCATAATCTACATCCGCTTTGTGGGAACGCACCAAGAGTATGACCGGATAGACGCGGCCACGATATAGATGGAGGATTCAAGCATGGAGATAAAACTAATCAAAACCGAGGCAGACTATCAAACAGCGATGAAAGAGATAGAGCGTCTGTTTGACGCGGCGTCGGATACGCCAGAAGGCGACCGCCTGGAAGTACTGACTACGCTGGTTGAAGCCTACGAAGAGAAGCATTACGCTATTCCGCTGCCGGACCCTGTCGAGGCCATCCAGTACTACATGGAGAGTCGAGGCTTGACACGCCGCGACTTGGAGTCATACATAGGCAGTCGAGGTCGGGTTTCTGAGATAATGAATCGGAAACGGTCGCTTTCCATCAAGATGATACGGCGACTTCATGCAGGGCTTGGCATTCCAGCGGAAGTACTGATACAGCCGATACAGACGAGTAACGTGAGAGGATACACGTCAATCTAACTGCGCGGCATAACAAGTCGCTGGAACCGCCCCACTAATTGAGAGCTCCATTGTTGCCGATCTTGGTTATGTGTCGCGTCTCTGATTGCTGGTTCCGTCGTTTCACCCGTGGGCGGCTTAGCTTCCATCCGTTAAGCGAATCAAAGCACCGCGTTTTTGATAAGG
>JAUWHU010000548.1 GCA_030605705.1 Thermoflexia bacterium
GCTGGTGGAGCTCAATATGTGGTCAGTCGCGATGAGGATATCATACGGGATTTGGAATTGACGCAGCAATTAGCCGATCATGGTATCGAACCGCTAACGGTGAGCCGCTTGCTGGGGCGGTGGACTTCGGGTACGTAGAAACCATGGGTTACGCAGACTTGGCGGCTCATTCATTGCTTGCTCGCCGGGGTAGCGGCCGCAATGTTGACTATGTTTTGGGTCATAAGGGCCAGAAATGGGTCAAGAATGGGTCAAGGGGGCCAGAGAGCTGAGGAGATTTCAGCTTGGTGAGCAAGGGCATACTAGACCTGTTGCACGCTCAGGTTTCTAGGCCTTCCCGGATATTTGGGACGCAGATTCTCGCAGATTTTTTGGATTTTTCCCCCATTTAGCAGCGCCAAGCAGCGTTTATCGGCGTCCTTTTCCCCACCAAAGTTATTGTGCAACAATTCTACTGCGCAGCAAAGGGAAAGGGCGGAGTGTGCGCTACATCTTGGCACAGGTTGGCGATTAGTTGGCGATTGTGGCGCTTTGGAGTTGAGTGGGACACAGGTGGAACGTGTGGGAACGACAGGGAAAGGGACGCACTACCGGCTGCAGGAGGAAGAGCAGGGGTGAAAGGCAACACAGGGGAGGGAAAGGATAAGTTGCCAATGAGCAGTAAGTCTCCTTGGCTCCCCTTGCGCTGGTCCCTCTTGACGAGCCTGCTGTTGCTGCTATCATCTGTTCTGCCACTGGCGAGCGTCGTGATGGGCAATGTGGGGATATTGGCCTTGCGACACGCCGTAGCCTTGAATCCAGGGAGTCCCTCTCTGCGCTGGACGGTGGGACGCGCGGCGTTGGCCTATCTTGAGCAGGGGGGCCGAGGCGCTGGAGACCCGTACCGCTGGCCTGGGTATTGAGCGCCCAATATGTGGGTAAATGTCTGGAGGTGAGCGATGCAGTTCAATGTCGTGGTCGAACGGGACGAGGACGGGCGCTACGTGGCTGAATGTCTGGATTTGCCAGGTTGTCTGTCGGAAGGTGAGACCCTGGGAGAAGCGCTAGAGAATATCAGTGAGGCTATCCTGGGCTGTTTGAAATCCAGATTAAAGTTGCTGTTGGAAAAGCAAACCTGGATCGAGATTCCGACCGAGGACAAGGTATCTGTGCAGTTCGATATGAGCGGGGCGTTGCGATATGCCTAAACTGCCCAGAGCACCAGGGGGCCGGCATGTACGCGCCTTTGAGCGGGCGGGATGGCGAGTAAATCACATCGAAGGCAGTCACTACATCCTTGTCAAGGAGGGCTTTGATATCCATTTGTCCATTCCGGTACACAAAGGACGCGACCTGGGGGTGGGGTTGCTGCGTAAGTTGATTCAAAAGGCGGGGTTGACACCTGATGAATACACCGCTTTCTTCCGGGGCAAAAAGCACAGAGGGGCATAGGAGATGTGGGACTTGGTGAGATGGTTGATGAAGAGGGCCAGAGGCCAGATAATGGTCGGATTAGCGTTGTTCATCCTCTCCGCCTGCGCCGCCCCCACCCAACCGCCGGAAGCCGAACCCGCAATCCGCCATGCGCAATTTGCAGCAAGCCGCGTATAATTACAACCGTTACCATGCCCTGGTACTTCGACAGACTCAGGACAAGTTCCACGAATTAGCACGAAGAAGAAGAAAAATTAGTGAAATTGTGCGTAGTGTGGGCAGGCAGTACACACCAATTCGTGGCACGAAGAAGAAAAATTGGTGAAATTGTGCGCAGTGTGGGCAGGCAGTGCCCACGAATTCGTGGCAAAAGAGAGGGAGTATGGACGGATTTCAAACCGGAAGTATCGCGAGTTGTGTGATGTATCCAACTATACGGCCGCAATGGATTTAAAAGGCCTGGTGGAAAAACAGCTACTGGTGGCAGAGGGGCGGGGTCGGGGGCGATACTACCGGCTGGCAATGCAAACCTAACGATTGCCTAATGATTTCTAACGATTTGGCTCGCGCCGGGTCTGAGCGAGCGGCAGATCAGGGCGGTGTTGTACGCCAAGAAAAAAGAGCGCATCACCAACGCTGAATATCGACAGCTTTGCCAGGTATCTATGCGTACAGCCAGTCGGGACCTTGCCGGCCTGGT
Source organism: Thermoflexia bacterium (assembly GCA_030605705.1). Taxonomy (GTDB): domain Bacteria; phylum Chloroflexota; class Anaerolineae; order B4-G1; family SLSP01; genus JAUWHU01. The sequence goes on from JAUWHU010000548.1 coordinate 2,114, forward strand.
GCAAAAAGGGATCATCGAACAGCTGGGTAGGACCGGCAAGGGAACCTTCTATACCTTGAAGACACCAAAAAGACGCTAAACGTGCCAGAAAGAAGCCACAAACGTGCCAAACCAGCAAGCTTCAGAGGGCGATGCCCTGACGGGGGACAATTTTCTCCTTGTCACCCCTCACGTTGGGGACTCTTGACAGGCGTGCTGTTGCTGCTATCATCCGTTCTGCCACTGGCGAGCATCGTGATGGGCAACGCCGGGATGTTGGTCTTGCGCGATGCCCTCATGGCCCAGGCGGACTTTGTCCCTGGCGACTATCCCTTTTTATGGGGTTGTTCTACAAGATTTGCGTTGTCCTGTGCAGGTACCAATGGCCATGGAGCCTTGTGACCACAGATAGCTACAGCCGCCCAGGCCTTTGTCCGCGAGAATCGCGGTCTGTCATTTGCCTATTTGGTTAGTGTCTTAAAGTATTCGCCACCCTAACCGCAGGCCCGCAAAGCACTACATATCAATAATCCAGGGCAATTTTTACCACGGAGGGCACAGAGTTTTCTTGTTTTTTTCTCCGTGTTCTCTGTGGTGAAAATGACAGAAAGCAAAAGTGGCGAATACATTGTGACAGTAACCTATTTGCAGATTCGCGATTTTGTTGTGCTATGAAATTTTAGAGTGGCGTGAGCAAGTTGAGAAGGAGGGGGATGGTGATGGAGCAGGTAAAGATGTCGCGCTTGCAGCAGGCGCTGGATGTAGTTGAAGCGCTGCCGCCGGAAGAACAAATGATGTTGTTCGACATTGCCCGTCGGCGCTTTATAACGCAGCGCCGCGCGGATTTGGCCGGAGAGATCGCCATGGCGCGTCGCGCGTACCGCCAGGGGCAGGTTAGGCGCGGGACAGCGGATGATTTAATGGCGGAGATAGGCGCATGAGAACCCTGGTTTGGAGTTCCTCTTTCGTGCGGGCGTTAAAGCGAAAAGTTAAACGCCGGCCAGATCTCTGCAATCAGGTGGAGCAAACGCTTCGTCAACTCGCGGATGATTCTTTTTATCCATCATTGCACACACAAGCTCACAGGGCAACTATCAGGAACGTGGGCTTGCAGCGTTGGCTACGATGTCCGAATTCTCTTCGAGTTCATTCAGAACGCAGAGTCTGACGACGAAGAGATTTTGTTGTTGACCCTTGGTTCTCACGACGAGGTGTACTAAAATTTCCGTGGAATCTGTGCCCGGGGGGGACAGGCAGTGTCCACTCATCTGCGGTTCTAAATCTGTGAAATCCGTGGTTCTGAAATCTGTGGTTTTGCTATTGCTGTGCGCCCCAGCACTGGCGAGCGTCGTGATGGGCAACGCCGGGATGTTGACCTTGCGCGACGCCCTCATGGCCCAGGCGGACTTTGTCCCTGGCGACTATCCCTTTTACGTGTCTTCTCAAAAAATGAGGGCAAGTCATGGGGCGCATCAAAAATCAGCCACGAATTAGCACGAAGAAGAAAAATTGGTGAAATTGTGCGTAGTGTGGGCAGGCAGTGCCCACTAATTCGTGGCAAAAGAAGAAAAATTAGTGAAATTAGTGAGACTCGTGGCAAAAGATTA
>JAUWHU010000566.1 GCA_030605705.1 Thermoflexia bacterium
GCCCTCCCGCAATTTTGGATCTGGTAACTGGACATTGGCCTTGTCCGCGAGGATCATGGCTTGTCATTCGCAGATTTGCCGCTTCGCTGCGCTGCTCACCCGCGATGAGAGCTGCCGGTTCTCCATCGCCTGAGGGCAAGCAGCACGACCCCGAGTACGATCACCCCACCGCCCACCAACGGCCACACTGCAGCCGGCGCGTCGTCCGCCACGGGTGAAACGGTGGGCGTAGTTACCGGCGGCGTCTTGAGCGGCGATTCCGCCGCCGATGGCGCCGGCGTGGGCAACGGCGACGCTGCCTTGGGCAACGGCGGGCCGGGCGTCCAGGTGGGGGCCGGAGGAGTGGGCGTCGGCTCTTGAGCCGGGACGGCCGCGAGCAGCAGCAAGCTCAAGACAATCCAGACGAGCACTCTGCGCATGGCCCCTCGATTCACTTCAGAACCAGTGGCAGGTAAACGAAAGCCCGCACGGAGATGGTCGTCGTCCCGGTGATCACGCCGGCATCGTTGCTGGCCGTGACGACGGCGGTGTAGGTCCCCAGAGCGGGGTATGTGTGGGTGATTATCGCGCCGGCGACCGTGCTCTCATCCCCCAAGTCCCAGGTGAAAGTCACGTTCCGTCCAGGCGCCACGCTGGCCGTCAACGTGGTGCTCTCTCCCAGCGGCGTCGGGCCATCGTTGGTCACGAACAGCCCCGTGGTCACCTGCACGTCATCCACGTACCACTCGTCGGCGAAAGTCCCCTCGTACCGGAAGGCCAGGTAGACCGGCTGCCCGGCGTAAGCATCCAGGGCCAGGCGCACCTCTTCCCACGCATCCTCCGTCCCTGGCCCCAGGTCAACCAGTTGGGTGAAGTTACATTCTTTGGGATCCTGACATGCGGTGGAGACCCAGATGCTATGCTTGACGTAGCCAAACGCATAATTCTCGTTCTGCCAGAAGACCAATTCGCTGCTGGCGGTCGGCGTCACCTGCGGTGTTACCAGCCAGGTATCACATTCCAAATGGCTGGGATCATCGTTGTGTAAAGCGCTGAAGTCACCGCCGTGGACGCGGGCATCGCTCTGTCCCCACGGCCCTCCCGGGGAGAGGGAGGCATTCAACCAACCGGATGGCGGGAACAGCCCTTCGAAATCCTCGGTAAGCAGCGGCGTGGTGATGGGAGTATCTGCCGTGAGAGCGAAGGACGCGCCGGCTTCCGTGAGAGAAGGTTGTGGCAGAGATGTGGCCGGCTCCTGCGCTAAAACCATCGCCACTCCTAACGTGCTCAGTCCCAGTACAAGAAGGAATCGAAACCATTTCATCGTTTGCTCCTTTTCTCTCAGGTTTTGGATTACTCAAGGTTGTACGGTGACGCGCACCGAGTAGCCGGTGGCGCATCCGCCTGCCGTGGGGTCGTACTGCACAATTTTAAGGTAGAAAGCCCCGGCGTGGTAAGGGTTGAAGAGCAGGCGCGAGGCATGGGTACCCGGCCCGGCATCGTCGTTCCAGTCCAACAACTGTTCCCCATCGGAATCGTACAGGTAGATGACCGTGTCTGTATCTGCCAAATCGAAAGTCTCAATGACGTAGTCCTGGCCGGCATCGAGCACCCCAAAAGCCACCCAGTCCACATCCCCGGCCTGATGGAAATTGTGCTGTTGCGGCGCGCCATCCGTGGTGATGGCTTTAGCCTGCGCCACGGCGTCGTCCGGTTCGTAGCTATCGTAGCAGGGCGGGGTGTAATTGCGCAACGCCAGCGGCAAATAGACCGCTACGCCCACGCGGACGGTCGTGGTCGCCGTGACCGCGTTGACGCTGTTGCTGGCCGTAATGACCGCGGTGTAGATGCCCGGAGCCGGGTAGCTGTGGGTGACTACCACACCGCTGTCCGTAGTCCCATCTCCCAGATCCCAGGTGTAAACCACATTGCTGCCGGTTGCCAGGCTGGCCGTTAACGTGGTGGTCTGCCCCAACGACGTCGGGCTGTCGTTGGTCGCCACCAGCGGAGTCGTGACGCGCACATCATCCACGTACCACTCGTCGGCAAAATCGCCCTCGTAGCGGAAAGCCAGATAGACCGGTTGCCCCACGTAAGCATCCAAGGCCAGACGCGCCTCTTCCCAGGTATCCTCCGTCCCCGGCCCCAGCTCAGCCAGTTGGACGAAATCGCCATCTTTGGGATCTTGGCTGCCACAGGAGACCCAGAGGCTATGCTTCTCGTAGTTGGAAGCATAGTTCTCATTCTGCCAGAAGACCAGTTCACTGCTCACGGTAGGAGTCGCCTGCGACGTCACCAGCCAGGAATCATACCCACCGAAAACATCGTTGTGGAAAGCGGCCTGGGTACCGCTGTGGATGCGTTCGTCACTCATTCGCCAACCACCATCGTCGCCGGCGCTGGCGAGGAGGGTGCTCAGCCAACCTGAAGGCAGATCCACATCCTCAAACCCCTCCTCCAACAACGGCGTGGTGACGGGAATGTCCACCGGGATGAGCAGGGTAGCCGTGAGGGTGTTAACGCTGTTGCTGGCCGTGACGACAGCTGTGTACCGCCCCACGTCCAGGTATGTGTGCGCTGCCGCCTTCCCGGTGGCGGTCACACCGTCGCCGAAGGTCCAGACGTAAGCTACATCGGAGCCGGTCACCAGAGTGGCGGTGAAAGCCGTCACGTATCCCAGCGGGGTCGGCGCGTCGGTGACTATCGCCAATCCGCTGAGGGGCTGGAACGTGGGGACGTAGAGTGTCCGTTGGTTGTCCTCTGTGTTGAAGTCAATCTTGTTGGATTCCACACCGGCCGTGCTGACCAGTTTCCCCGTGGTGGTCAAGGGGACGTGGACTTGAACGTTGACCACGGCGTCGTTGCCTTTGTCGAGGGAGCCTAAGGTACAGGTGATAACGCCTCCGGCCTCGCTACAGCTCCCCTGGTCGGGCGTGACGGAGAGCAACGCCGCCACGGACGGTAAGGTCGCGGTGAGCGTGACCGTCGTCGCCGTCGAGGGGCCTTGATTGGCGACGGACAGCGTGTAGGTCAACGGGTCGCCGGTGATCGCCGGGTCTGACGAGGCAGAATGGGCCAGGGCGAGATCGGAGACCAGTGTGCCCTCGTACACCGTCAGGTGGAACGGCCCTTCCTGGCGCAGGTTGCCGGCCCGGTCCCACCCCTCAACGCTCAAGAGGTACTCCCCGGCTGCGGTGAACGTGGTCGCGCAGTCCCAATCAGACCCGCTGCGGGCCGTTGTGTGCCAGGTAGCGTTGTCATCAGGGTGGATCATCCGCACGTCAACCCGATCCACACCATACCCGTCACGAACCTCCCCGGCGAGTACAGTGGTTGGAACCCCCAGCACAGCGCCATTAGCTCGGGCGGTGATAGTCACCACCGGTGTGACGATGTCCACCTGCACGGTGCGGGTCACAGGTACGGGGGAACTGTTGCCCACACTATCCAGGCCGTAGAAGGAGAAGGTGCGCCACGCGCCATCCTCATCCCCGGAGAGCGGCGCCCGGGCGTACCAATCGGCGGTGGGGTTACTGGACAAGACGTCAAACAATGAACAATCCGGCTCTGTCTCACCCGGCGGCGCGACGCAGATTTTCACCTTGTCAGCCTGGCGTTCATCGTGTACCTGACCGGTCAGGCCCAACTCGTCCATCGCCAGCAGGCCATCGTCCAGCGCGGTCTCGGTGTCTGCGCTGAGACTGACCGTGGGCGGAGTCGCGTCCACGGTGACAGTGTGCCAGGCGGTCCAACCGCTCATGTTGCCGAAGCGGTCGGCGGCCCGGACGCGCATCTGAAACTGCGTATCATCGGCTGCGCCGCCCGCGCTCCAGAGACACACCCACTGGCCGTCGTTGGGTGTGGCATCGGGGCAGGCGCTGGTACCGCCCGGCTGCGTCTCAAGCTCCACGAGCGGCACACCGGAGGGGTCGGAGACGCTGCCGCGCACGATGTTGGTGTAGGCATTGATGTAAGCCACGGG
>JAUWHU010000203.1 GCA_030605705.1 Thermoflexia bacterium
AATAATCTGCATCCTCTGTTTTTATCCGCAACTTAATTGCGGTACCATTAAATCTCACATCAAAAAACTTTCTTCGTTTCTGAAATAATCTTAGCATCTTCCCATTTGTGCATATAGAGCATTCACCATAACGAAGTCCAAGTTCCGATATTACATACAGCCCAAACCCTGTATTATCCCACTCCCCTTTATCTTGAGAGGTGTTTATCCTAGAGGCCCCTGGCTTTAATGCTTCTTCAATGGCCTGTTCCACCGAAGATAGTTTATATGCTTCACTCATTGACTCAAAAATTCCTCGACCTCTATCCACAATCGCAATCTCAACTTGATTTGCCAGCCATCCATGATGCCATTTCTGCGCCATTATTGTACAATAGTCAATATTGGCGTGTTCAAACACATTTCGGATCACCTCTCTGAAACAATAAGCCAACATCTCGCATTTCTCTAAATTTTGGTAAATCAATCCAGCAATCCGTTCGCTTTCAGCTTTCACTGCCTCTTGGATCAATCCATTATGATTGCTTTGAAGTAGTTCTGCCTCTGTCAATTTGCGTATTGGAATATAATCTCTATTCCCAGAAGCCTCATTGGGCATATTTCCATAAGGAAGACCAACAAATTGAAAAAATCCAAAGTATTTTAAGTATGAAATGGCATTGATTTCATCAAATTGTGCAGAATCAGGATTCGAAAGCGTGCTCAATCCTTGTGAATTTCTATATCTCACCAACTCACGTATACTCTCAGCCACTAATAGAGTTGCGTAAGGAAATACAAACTCGAGTCCTGAGAAATCAATGATCAGATTTTCATCATCTTGATGTTCTTGAAGTTGATTAATAAAATTTATTGCTGTTGAATCAGACAACCGATTAGGGCACTCATGAAGCATACAACGAACCTCCTAAGCCAGCTAACAACTGACTATGCAACCTTTCTCTCTCCGAGAGACCGCCCCCGCCGTTCCTCTTGAGTATATCTATTCCACGTTTCCACGTAGATCCCCGAAGGTGTTTTCCACCACGCCGGGCAGGACAGCGTAGATGGAGCAATGGATGGCCGCCTCAAATTCCCGCCGGAGATCGAGAAAGGCCCGCCATTTTTGCAGTGTGTGGACATTGAATCCATGTCGCAACGTTACGTCAACGAGCCGCTGCTCGATCAGGCAAAAGCCGGAGGGTAGGGCCACGACGTCGGCCAGCTGAATCAACCTATCATACACCGTATACTCGATCCGGGCAAGGTAATCCTCGACAAACCGCAGTTCCGCAGCCGAACAATCCCATTTCCCGGTGATGAAGGCGACATCTTTAATGGGGAACGAATGTGTCAAACAGCTGCGGGCGGCGTCCTCAAACCCCTGAGATTGCAAGAAGCGATACCCGTCCAGGGCGTGCCGCATATCGGTGACTCCTACACGCCGGCCAATATCGTGCAGGAGACCCAGGATGTAGGCGGCGGCAGGATCAATGTCGGGATGGTGTGTAGCAATCGCCTGGGCTGCCCGCGCTGCCCAAATCGAATGTTGCACCCACGGGCCGGGATTCAACGCCTGGGCCTCGGAAAGATAAGTTTCTGCTTGTGGCAAAGTCGGTATATTCATCAAGGTTCCTGCAGGATGTGGGCGATGGTGAGATTGCTGTTATGCGTCTACTGAAAAAACCAAAAATTTCACCACGGAGAGCACAGAGATTTTAAACCTAATGCTCAGAAAATTAATTTTTTGACAGGCAATGTAAATATTTTGGGTCTCTGGGACTTTGCCTGGCGGGTTTACCGAGACGTGAATTTTTCACCACGGATTAGTGGGCACTGCCTGCCCACACTGCGCACAGATTGCACTGATTTTTTATTTTTTTCGCGTGAATTCGCGCCATTCGCGGTTGATTTTGGCTCGACCATGCGAAATCCTAAAGAGCCAATATTTTTACACTAAAACTTAAATTTTTTCTCCGTGTCCTCCGTGGTGAGACGCCCTTTTTTCAGGGGAGCCTACTATGCCAACGCGAGGTCAATAGCCTCGCGCACCGAGCGCACCCGGACGGCCTCGACGCCTTCTGGCAGGCGCGGCTTCTGCCGTCTCAGGCTGCGCGGAATCACGACCTTGCGGAACCCCAGCCGTGCCGCTTCCTTGATGCGCGCCTCTAACCGGCCCACCGAGCGCACTTCGCCGGAGAGGCCCACCTCGCCGACGAGGGCTAAATCCGCCGCCACAGGTCTATCGCGGACGGTTGAGGCCAGCGCCACGGCGACGGCCAGATCCGCCGCCGGCTCCGCGATCTGCAAGCCGCCCACCACGTTGGCGAAGATGTCCTGCTCCGCCAATCGCAGTCCCACCCGGCGGGTCAGCACCGCGACGATCAGCAATAGCCGGTTGAAGTCCAACCCGTTCACCGTGCGGCGCGGATTGCCAAAACTGGTGTGACTCGCCAGCGCCTGGATTTCCACCAACAGGGAGCGCGTCCCTTCCATTGTCACGGCAATCGCCGAGCCGGGCACGTTCACCATGCGCTCCGCCAGGAAAGCCTCCGAGGGATTGGCGACCTCCACGAGGCCCTTTTCCTGCATCTCGAAGACGCCTACCTCCGACGTGGCGCCGAAGCGATTCTTAACGCTTCGCAGCAGCCGGTAGGTATGGAAAGGGTCCCCCTCTAAGTAAAGGACGGTATCCACGATATGTTCCAGCACCTTCGGTCCGGCGATCGCGCCCTGTTTGGTGACGTGGCCTACCAGGAAGACGGGAACGCCCTGGGCTTTGGCCCAGCGCTGAAAATACGAGGCGCAGGTCCGTACCTGGCTCACGCTGCCGGCCGTCGAGTTTAGCTCTTCCGTGCGCGTGGTCTGGATGGAATCCACAACCAGCGCCTGGAGCTCCGGCAGGGCGTCCGCCTGCGCCAGGATGCTCTCGACCCCGGTCTCGGGCAGCACGTGTACCGTGTCCCCGGCGATACCCAGGCGCCGCGCTCGCATCTTGAGCTGGCGCGGCGATTCCTCGCCGGAGACGTAGAGCACGGGGCGCTCAGCCGTCCCCAACAAGGCCGCTACCTGCAACAGCAGCGTGGACTTGCCGATCCCCGGTTCCACGCCGATCAAGACGATGGAGCCGGGCACCAGCCCGCCGCCTAAGACGCGGGAGAACTCCCCCAGCGGCACGGGAATCCGGTCATGTGCCGTCGTTGCTACCTGACTGAGCGGTTGCGGGCGCGCGCGCGCGTGCGGGGCCG
>JAUWHU010000007.1 GCA_030605705.1 Thermoflexia bacterium
GACTAGGTGACTTAGACGATGGGGGACAGACCAACGCGGCGGGTGAGGTGGAAAGCATCGCCGGCTGGTCGTCTATTGCTGGGTGGTCATCCATCGCCGGCTGGTCATCTATAGCGGGGTGGTCATCCATTGCCGGCTGGTCATCTATTGCTGGGTGGTCCTCCATCTCCGCCAATCCCCTGACCCAAACCGAGCAGGTCATGGTCAATGCCGACAAAACCGGAACGTATTACATTCTCGTCGTGGGCGCCGACGCCGAAACCTACTCCGCCCAACCCTACACCTTGAGCATCGCCCACTCCCCGCTCCCCGGCGACTACTGCACCTGGATTCCTGACCATTCTACTAACCTTACGCCGGAATATTATGCTCCCTACACCGCACCGGAAACCCTCATCCTCTACAACCCCACCCGTCTGGCGCAAACCTACGGTATCACGGTGACCAACGCCCTCACCACCGCCCTCCGCGCTCTGGCAGACGCTTCGGAAGTGAAAGGTTTCCTGGTACCCATCGAAATTGACCCTGATGTTGTGGCAGCTTATACGGCCTGGAACGATAACTACTGCTCCCCGCAGCTGGCGAACAATGTCGTGGAAGCCATTCGCGCCCACGTCATCTCCCCCACCTTAGCAGCCCATCCCACCATCCACTACGTCGTCGTCGTGGGTGACGATGCGCAGATTCCCTTTTACCGCCAACTGGATCTGACCACTATCGCCAACGAGCGCAATTTCACGCCTAATTCCGCGACGAAACCCGGCGCGCTGCGCGCGGCGACGGGCGGTGGCTTCTATCTCACCGACGATGCCTACGGCACCCCACCCGGTGCAGAACTGGGCTGGCGCAGGCATTACTTCTGGCGGCCGCTCTTGGCTACGGGCCGCCTGGTGGAGAGTCCCGCCGAGATACGCGGAATGATTGAGCAATATCTCTCTAAACAAACGTTGGAGTCGCAACATACTTTAGTCACCGGCTACGACTTCTTCGGCGACGCGGCTGCTCTGATTGCGGCCGGTTTGGATGCGATGCATACTATTCCCCCCACTATATTGATCAACGAATACTGGACCGCCGACGACCTGCGCGACGCCTGGCCGAATCATCTCAGCGGCAAAGCTCCCGATCTGGCCTCCATCAACGCGCACGCCGAGCACTGGCGCATAGAACCCGCCGATCCCACGAATACTTTTTACAACACCGACATTGTCAACGCCGGCGCTTCTCTTGCCGGTACTGTGTGCTGGTCGTTAGGTTGTCACGCGGGCTACAGCGTGCCGGATCAAGATGTCGATTTAGCCTTGAGCACCCCTGACTTCCCACAAGCTCTGGCGCAGCAAGGCGCTACCTGGATCGCCAACACCGGCTACGGCTACGGCACCGACGACGGTATCGCCGGCTCCGAGCGGCTGATGGTACTCTTCACGCAAGCCTTGGGCGGAGGGGGAGGCGTCGGCGGCATGGCGGCCAACGCGCCGTTGGATGATGATGAAACCGACGTCGCTGTCGGCGAGGCGCTGCGGCTGGCTAAAGTGCGCTACCTGCAAAGCCTGCCCGCCGGCGGACTCACGCCTTACGATGCCAAGTCAATCATGGAATCCACGCTCTACGGCCTGCCGATGTACCGGGTCAATACACCCAACTCGCTTCCCCTTCAACAGACCACTCCCGCCCCGAATTCCCACACGCAAGCAGAGATTCAATCGCTAAGCCTACTCTCCGATACCCTGTCTCTTGAGCCTGGCCTACAAAGACATAGCGGTGAAACCGGCGCTTATTACGCCGTCGGCGATGCCATCAATGCCCAGGGAGCCGTCGGACGCCCACTGCTGCCTGTGATCGCTTACGCAGTTACCACCCACACCGGATACCTGCCGCACGGCGCGCTGCTCCTCAACGCAACGCTCTCCACCACCCTCGGCTTCGACCCGGTCATCGTCCGGCCCGTCACCGCTACGGCGCAGTCCGAACCGGCGCTCAATCCCAATCTGGGTTGGCTGCCCGCGCGGCCCTTCTTCATCAACCGCGCCGGTGAGATACCGCAACTGGTCGCCACCTTCGCGCTCTTCAACACGCGTACCAACGAGTTGCGTCTCATTACATCTGCCGGCCTCAACATCTACCAGGCCTTGCGCACTAACGATGATTACAGTGCGCCGTCAATTCTCTCAGCCGAGATGAGTACTTTCGCTGGTGGGACGTCACTCGCGGCCCAGGTCTTCGATTCCGAAGGGGATGTACGGGCGGTCTATGCCACCTTCATCAGCGATACCCGAATCTGGAGCGTCCCGTTGGAACGTGATTTGGAGGATGTGAACGAAGAACGCTGGGTCGGCAAGACTTCAGATATTGGATACTACACTGGTTACTTCATCCAGGCCGTGGACGAGGCCGGTAACGTGGGTCTGGCCCTGGGGAAAGGCGAATATCTACAAGCTGAACCCCATTATACTCTCTACCTCCCCCTCGTCCTGCGGCGATGACGAAAATTCCGGCCTGCCGGTGTAGTTCTGACACTCCCGGCAGGCCGGCTAACAGACCGCCGAGGTAAATGGTCCCTTTTGAAAGGTTTTGGTGATACACAGCTCGCTTTCCGGGTCAAATTACCATCAAAACCTCGGAGGTCTGAACGCTTACAATCCTGCTTTTTTGTGCTACACTTACCTTAGAGCCGGTAGCTCCACCCGTTAAGCCGGTATTTCAATCACAGCAATAGGAGGAAACATGTCCCGAAAAACACTTTGGCATTTCGCACTTCTCACCTTGATTGTGGCGATTCTGGTAACAGCCTGCGGTCCTAAGGCGACGCCAGAACCAGAAGAGTTCGTCTTTGGCATGATCATGGTCGGTCCCTACAACGACCACGGCTGGAGC
>JAUWHU010000235.1 GCA_030605705.1 Thermoflexia bacterium
ACTATGACCAAACGAAAATCCGCAGTGGTTGCCATTGGCGGCAACTCACTGATCAAGGACAAGCAACACCAGACGGTGCAAGACCAGTACCTGGCCGCGAAGGAAACCGCGCACCACATCGCCGATATGATCGAGCAGGGATGGGATGTCGCCGTCGGGCACGGGAACGGGCCGCAGGTGGGGTTCATCCTCCGCCGTTCCGAGATCGCGGCGAAGGTGGCCGGCATGCACGAGGTGCCTTTGGATGTTTGTGGCGCGGACTCGCAGGGCGCGATCGGTTACGCGCTCCAGCAGAACCTGAACAACGAGTTCTACCACCGGGGCCTCAAGAAGAGCGTCGCCACCATCGTCACGCAGGTGCTGGTAGATAAGGATGATCCGGCCTTCCAGGACCCTGCCAAGCCCATCGGTACTTTCATGGAAGAGGCCGAGGCCAAAGAGCGCGCCGCGAAGGAAGGCTGGGACATCGTGGAGGATTCCGGGCGCGGCTGGCGACGGGTGGTCGCTTCCCCGCTCCCCCAGAAGATCGTGGAGCTGGCGGCCGTGAAGACGCTGCTTGACGCCGGCATCACCACCATCACCGTGGGCGGTGGCGGGATTCCCATCATCGAAGATGAGAACGGCAACTACATGGGCACGGCGGCGGTCATTGATAAGGACTTCGCCTCCTCGTTGTTAGCCCAGGTCATCCAGGCTGACCTGTTCCTGATCTCCACCGCTGTGGAGAAGGTCTACATCAACTTCAACCAGCCTGACCAGAAAGCCATTGACGTGATGACCGTTTCTGAGGCCAAGAAATACCTGGCAGAAGGCCAATTCGCCAAGGGTAGCATGGAGCCGAAGATCCGCGCCATAATCTGGTACTTAGAAGCCGGCGGGAAAGAGGCCCTCGTCACCGATCCGGCGCACCTCATGGACGCGCTCAACGGCAAGACCGGCACGCGAATAGTTCCGGATTAGTCGGAAGTTTTAGGTTACAAGTTGCAAGTTGGGGAGAGAGAACATTCAACCTTCAACTTGCAACTTTCAACACTTGCGGGGGTCTAGCAAATATTTTGCGCATGATACAGAAAGATATTCAAGAATTACAACCGCTGGTTTACACGATTGGGCATAGTAATCATACCACGCAAACTTTTATAGATTTGTTGCGGAAGTTTGCCGTCGATGCCGTTGTAGATGTGCGCAGCCAGCCTTATAGCCAATGGGCATCACAGTTCAACCGCGAGTTATTGCACGATGATTTGCACCAGGCCCAAATTCGCTATGAATTCATGGGGAACGTACTGGGGGGACGTCCTAGCGACCCCGCGTTGTATGATCCAGGCAAAGAGCGCCCGAACTACCGGCGCGTGGAGCATACCACCGCATATCAGACCGGGATTGATCGCTTGCTAACGCTGGCGCAACATGTCACTGTTGCGGTGATGTGCGGTGAGGGCGATCACCGGCAATGCCACCGCCATTTGCTCATTACCCAGACGTTGCTGGCGCGTGGGGCGCAGGTACGTCACATCCAGCCCGATGGCACCACTGTCGAAGGCTTGGTAGAAGCGGAACAGCTCTCACTTTTCGGATAAACTATTGAAGTTGAGGGGGGCGTGAAGACCAAGACTCTTTACACGATTGGTTATCAGCGCAAGTCACTGGAAACATTTATCACGCAGCTGCGCCATGCAGGTGTAGATGCCGTGATTGATATTCGCTTGCGAAACACGTCACATCTGGCTGGCTATACCAAACGTGAGACTTTAAATTTTCTGTTGCGTGAGGGTTTTAGCATCGCGTATGGACACTACCCCGAGCTAGCGCCCACGCCGGAGATTCTGGATACCTATAAGGAAAACGGTGACTGGGCGGCCTACGAAACGCAATTCGTTCCCCTTTTAGATGCGCGGTGCGCTGTAGAGGTCGGCCGGGATATTCTCCGCCGCTATCATGCGCCGTGCTTGCTATGCGCCGAACCCACCCCAGGGCAGTGCCATCGCCGGCTGGTTGCTGAGTATTGGGCGCAACATCTGCCCAATTTGGATATAGTTCATTTATAGAGGGTGGCGCTATGCCGGCGCAAGAGGTACTTATCTTGGCGTTGACCAAAATGAAGAGCGGCATTTGCACCGCTGGTTTTACCGCCGAGCGCGCACCTGTCACGGGATTGCGTTGGGTGCGTCCAACGCGAGAGTTCGGTACCGTGTTGCCAGAGGACATGATGGATACTGAGGGTCGCTTGGTCCAATGTGGAGACGTTGTTACGTTACGCTTAGTTGCACCGCGCCCTGATCCGCCGCACGTTGAGGATTGGGTGACCGACTTTATCCACCACCGCCCATGTTGGTTGCGGCGCTTGGAGGGTGAAAAACGCGCTTCTTTCTTCGCTGAGCATCTTGATCAAGCTCCGGAGCACGTGCTGATTGATCATACTCGCTCCCTATGTCTGGTCCAACCGGAGCAGGTTTGGGCTTACTTTTCATTTGACAAGTATTCGGGTAAGTATCAAACGCGGATGCGTTTCACCTTGCCTGGCGAGGTGCAATGTTCGCGGGCTATGCAGCCGCGTGGCGTGACCGTGACCGATTTGAAATGGCGCGCGCTGGGCCGGCAATGGTTGGCGCAACAGCAAAGCGCGGTATTGGATTTGGAGCATGACACACTCTTGCAGCATTTGAATGCCGAAGCGCTCTATTTAACCGTCGGGTTGAGCCGCCAGTGGCAAGGCGAATATTGGCCCTTAGTTCATGCGGTGCATGTGATCCCTGACTACGCTGCAACCATAGACCTGGAAGCCTTATGACGCACGCTATCCTGGATGAAATCGGTCTCTCCCTGGTGCAAGTCAGCGAACTCAGTGGCAATGATCGTAGCCGCTTACTGAACTTTCTCCTGCGTTGGGAGCATACTGAAGCGTTGCATGCCTGCCTCGATGTACTTATCCCCCGCAATCCCACGTTGGTTTCGTTATCGGATTTGCGCGTTAAGGCGTTCTTAGCAGAGGATCGCTGCGACGAAGCGTTGTCGTTGATGCAGGCGCGCCTTACGCAAAGAACGTCGATGACTGCGCGAAGCCTATTAGCGCGCATTTATATGGCGCGGCAGAATATATCGGCAGCGCTAAAAATCGCACAATCCCTCGTCGCTGAAAAGCCAGAAAGTATAACGGCCTGGCGCTCATTGGCTGAAATCGAATTGGCGCAAGGCAATGTCAATGCTGCGTTGCAAGCGTACCAACAAGTTCAAGCCTTGCGGCCAGGCGGCCGTAGTTATTTATTGGGCATGATGAGCATCTATGAAGCGCGCGACGACCTGGTCACGGCTAGTGGTTACGCGGTGCGCCTGCTGCGCACGGCAGAGGAGGGAATGCCTCTACCTGTTAGCTATCTACGTCGTTTGCGCGAATACTTTCAGGTCAGCAGCGAGACTACCCGCGTTGCTGATCTGGACACGCAGCTACAGAGCTTATACACGGAAGAGCTCGCGGTGTTGCGCAACCGCTTAGCCGGGACAGGACCTGTTTCACACAGGCCAGTTTCGGAAATTGCGCCAGTGACCCAACAGCCCGCCGAGTTTCTGCCCACATTTGACCAGGTCCCTGTATCTTCACTGGAGCGCCAGCGCATCACGGCGGCCGTGCAGCAGTTATTCGGCTTCACCGAACTTCTGCCCGGTCAGACAGAGACAATGGCCTGTGTCTTGCGGGGCGAGGATGTGCTGACGATTTTACCCACAGGCGGCGGCAAATCGCTGTGCTATCAACTTCCTGCATTGTTGGCGGAAAAGGGGGCAACACTCGTTATTTCACCGCTGATTGCCTTAATGAAAGATCAACTGGATTCGCTGCCGAAGAAACTGCGTTCCCGTGCGACAACAATTAACAGCAGTTTGGGGGGCGACGAGCTGCGCCAGCGTTTAGACCAGGCCACCGAAGGTGTGTATCGCTTGCTCTACGCTGCGCCGGAGCGTTTGCGGCAACCTGCCTTTTTGCACGCCATGCGCCGCGCGGGTCTCAACTATCTCGTCGTAGATGAAGCCCATTGCGTCAGCGGGTGGGGCCACGATTTTCGACCCGACTATCTTGCGCTGGGCAAAGCGCGCGCCGCCCTGGGCAATCCGCAGCTCCTGGCGATGACAGCCACAGCCCCACCGCGCGTGCGGAAGGACATCATTCAACATCTGAGTGATCACACAACTGAGTCCCCCTCGAATGTGCGGGTGGTGGCCGGAGACATAACGCGCCTCAATTTACAGCTAGAGGTCTTTCATGCCCGTAACTCCGATGCCAAATTGCAACGATTTTTGGCCTTTTGTCGGGCTGAAAACGGCAGTGGTATCGTTTACGCGGGCACCCGTGCTCGCTGTGAGGTGTTGGCGGCGTTGCTCCGGCGCTACGATATTCCCGCTGCTCACTATCACGCCGGTATTCAAAACCGGGATGCTGTGCAAGACGCTTTTATGTCTGGCCGTGTGCGCGTTATCGTCGCCACCGTCGCCTTTGGAATGGGGATTGACAAGCCTGATATTCGTTTTATCGTGCATTTTGTCCCGCCGTCCTCATTGGAAGCCTATTATCAGGAAGCCGGGCGCGCCGGGCGTGATGGTCTGCCCGCGCGTTGTTTGCTGATGTACGCCTCTTCGGATCGCGCGACGCTGACGCGCAGGTTGCATCGCGATGCATTGCCCGTCGAATTCCTGCGCGCGGTCTATGCCACCGTTCAGAAGCGGCTGCGAAGCGCCAAATGGGGGCGTGTGGCGATGGGCGATCTGGAGCGCGATCTCCAGACCGCTGATGTAAAGATTCGCGTGGCTCTAAGTTTGTTGGAAGAAGCGGCTTTGATCCGCCGTGGCCCAGATGTGCCTAGAGCGGCCCAGATTTGTCTTTCCATTGATATGGACGTGCGCCATGCTCAAGATGCCGAACTGGCGGTTTTTTGTGAGGTCGCGCGCTTGCGTCCAGGGCAATGGTTGACGCTGGATTTGGCCGGTGTGGCACGCGACGCCAGCTTATCGCCGTACACAATCGAGTCACGATTGCTCGAATGGGCCGATAAGGGCTGGATAGGGTGCCGTTTCTCTGGCCGAGACTTGCTCTTGGAGTTGTTGCCGCCGCCACAAGACGCGCCCGCGCGCGTGGATACCTTGTTGGAACGTCACGAAACGGTCGCCGCGCAGCGGATAGATGAGATCACGGCTTATGCGCGCACAAGTCGCTGCCGCCACGGCTATCTAAACGCCTATCTGGGTGGGCGCGCCATTGAACATTGCACGGCTTGTGACAATTGTATAGAGATCGCTGTTTCTGACGCTGATGATTTACCGGACACCCGAGCGCAGATGTTGTCCATTTTGCGTTGCATGGCTGCTGCGCCGTGGAGCTGGGGACGCGCCAGTCTCGTGCATATCTTGTGCGCCGATCAGCAAGCACCGGAGCGTGCCCGTTCGCATAAAGGCTTTGGGGCCTTGGGCTTTCGCTCACAGACTGCCATTGAGCATTTGCTCAAGCGACTGGAACACGCGGAGTTAGTGCAACCACGTGAGCTGGAACATGGTGGCGTCGTGCTTGATCTTACGGCAAAGGGTCGTGCTGCGCTACAAAATCCGTCTTCACTCAATCCAACCATCGAATCTATGACTGTCAAACCGGCAAACCGTGAAGCGGTGGG
The DNA here is from genome assembly GCA_030605705.1 of Thermoflexia bacterium. Classification (GTDB taxonomy): domain Bacteria; phylum Chloroflexota; class Anaerolineae; order B4-G1; family SLSP01; genus JAUWHU01. The sequence continues at coordinate 5,655 of JAUWHU010000235.1, forward strand.
CGATGTAGATGCTGCTTTGCTTGAGAAACTCCGTGCGTGGAGGCTTGAAGAAGCGCGTACACAAGCGGTAGCGCCTTTCATGATCTTTCACAATAATCACCTACGCGCCATCGCCGCCGCGCAACCCAAGACCCTAGAAGCCCTGAGCGTCGTCCGAGGCATCGGCCCCAAGCGACAGGAACGCTACGGTGAGCAACTTCTTCAGATCATTGAACAACATACATCAGGTGAGTGAACTTTTACTTCAACGGAGAGCTCGCAGGAGCGATAAAAGATTAGTCGGTCAGCCAACTTGTAACTTGTAACTTTCAACTATTTAACATACGAGGTGAATATGGACCATGTTACTGGACTAAAATGCACCATCTGCGGCAAGACCTACGGCGTGGACGAGATCGCCTACGTCTGCCCAGAGCACGGTGACGATGGCATCGTGGATGTGCAGTACGATTACGATCTCATCAAGTCCCGTATCAGCCGGGAGAGTCTGGCCCAAATCCCCCTTGCAGGGGGGGCCAGGGGGGGCATCTGGCGGTACAAGCCGCTGCTGCCGGTAGAACCGGATTCAGTGACGCCGCCGCTGCATGTGGGCGGGACGCCGCTTTACGCTGCGCCGCGCCTGGCCGGGCGACTGGGCCTCAAGCATGTCTGGGTCAAGGACGACGGCGTCAACCCGACCGCCTCGTTCAAGGATCGCGCGTCGGCGGTCGCCGTTGTCAAAGCGCGAGAGGCCGGCGCGGAGATCATCACCACCGCCAGCACCGGCAATGCGGCGGCGGCCTTAGCCGGGCTGGCGGCCAGCGTGGGACTGCCCGCCGTCATCTTCGTGCCCAAATCCGCCCCGCCGGCCAAGATCGCCCAGCACCTCATCTACGGCGCGCGGGTGATGTTGGTGGATGGCAGCTACGATGACGCCTTTGAACTGACGCTCAAAGTCGCCAAGGAGTTCGGCTGGTACAACCGCAACACCGCTTACAATCCGTACATGAGCGAGGGCAAGAAGACTGCCGCGTTCGAGATCTGCGAGCAGTTGACCCTCTCCCTCAGTCCCTCTCCCTACAAGGGGGAGGGAAGGTGGATCGCGCCGGAGCGCATCTTCGTCCCCGTGGGCGATGGCTGCATCATCGGCGGTATCCACAAGGGACTCAAGGACTTGCTGGCCCTGGGCTGGATTGACACTATGCCCAAGATCATGGGCGTGCAGGCAGAGGGTTCCTCGCCGCTGGTGGACGCTTTCGAGCGTGGCTTGCAGGGCTGGGAGATGCAGCCCATCGCCGCGCACTCCATCGCCGACAGCATCGTCGCCGGGTTGCCCCGCGACCGCAACAAGGCGCTGGCAGCGGCCCGCGAGACGGGCGGCGCTTACCTTGCCGTGAGCGACCAGGAGATCCTGGACGCGATCCCCGTCATCGCCCGCAACACCGGCGTCTTCTCCGAGCCGGCAGCAGCGGCAGCCTACGCCGGGCTGGTCAAGGCCGTGGAGAAAGGGCTGGTTGCTCCTGACGAGCGCGTCGTGCTGCTACTCACCGGCTCCGGTCTCAAGGACATCGCCAACGCGATGAAGACCGTGCCGGAACCGCCGGTGGTCGCGCCGACGTTGGAAGCGGTCAGGGCAGTCATGCGTCAAACGTCATAAGTCAAACGTCAACACTGACGCTTGACGGAGGTTCAATGGTATCTTTTCAAAAAGTGAGGGCGAGTAGCTGTGGCCGGTCTCCCGACCGAGCCACAGACGGGCACGGTCAGGAGACCGGCCCGAGCGGGCATTCTTGCGCGTGTTGCGTGTTCCGTCAACAGACTACGCAACACGCAACACGAACCCCAACAGGCCAAGTATGAAGAATAAGTTTTGGTGGATGATTGCTCTCGCCGTAGTCGTTTGGCTCCTATGGATGACGCTGCGGCCCAACACTACCGTCGCTACCGACCTCACACCGCTCACCGGACCGGCAGCAGCACGAGGTATCTCCATCCACTGGCTGATTGACATCGCCGGTAACATAGTCGTTTTCGTACCGTTGGGCGCGGCGGTGGCCCTGGCATTGGGCGACCATCCGGCCAGGCTGCGTCTCCTGGGAGGCAGCGGAGCCGGGGCTTTGCTCAGTGCGTCCATAGAATTGGCGCAGTTGGCTCTCCCCAGCCGTGTTTCGGCGGTGGGGGATTGGGCTTTGAACACGGCAGGCGCAGCCATAGGCGCGGCGCTTGCGGTTTTTGCGCCGCCTTATCTCAAATCTATTGTGTATTTCGTATTGCGTATCACGCGAAACAAGAAATACGCAATACGGAATACAGGATATGGCTCCCCTGAAAAAAGGCATCTTACCACGGAGGACACGGAGAAGATAGAAAAAATTTGATATTTGGTTTAAGAAAATTCCACTTCACACGTCAAAAAATTAATTTTCTCAAGGTCAAGTTTAAAATCTTTGCGCTCTCTGTGTCCTCTGTGGTGAAATTCTTAGTTTTTTCAGTAGACTCAGAATACGCAATCTCAAATACAAAATGGAGAAGAGTAAATCATGATCGATCTAAGTGTCAACAAAGAACAACTGGAACGTACTGTAGAACGTGCGCGCGGGCGCAACATCATCATCCCGACCTTTGCGGAGATGAAAAACCCCGAACTTGTCCCTGAACAGGTCAAAGAAGACCTGCGGGGCCTCGGGCTGTGGGACATCACCTCCCGCAACCTCTTCCGCATCACCTGGAAGAACGAGCCGGTTGCCAATGGCGGCGGCTACGGCGGCGTCAACTACATTGAGATTCCTCACGAGATCACCGGCGTGAAGGCGCGCATCATCGCGTTGGTGGGCAAGTGGTTCCCTACCGGTTCCCACAAAGTCGGCGCGACTTTCGGGTGTCTGGCGCCGCGCCTCGTGACCGGCCAATTCGACCCCACCTACCACAGCGCGGTCTGGCCCTCCACCGGCAACTACTGCCGGGGCGGCGCTTACGACTCGACGCTGCTTTCCTGCAAGTCCATCGCCATCCTCCCCGAGGGGATGAGCCGCGAGCGTTTCGAATGGCTCGCCAAGGTCGCCGGCGAGGTTATCGCCACGCCCGGCTGCGAATCCAACGTCAAGGAAATCTTCGATAAGTGCCATGAGCTCACCCGCGAGCGCGGTGACGAGATCTTCATCTTCAACCAGTTTGATGAATTTGGCAACTACCTCTTTCACTACGATGTCACCGGGCACGCGATGGAAGAAGTTCTGCAAAAGGAGCTGGGGCCGGAGGACCGTTACTTCGGGCTGACGCTCACCACCGGTTCAGCCGGAACCTTGGGCTGCGGCGATTACATGAAGCAGCTCTTCCCCACCAGCAAAATTGCGGCAGGTGAGGCGTTGCAGTGCCCCACGATGCTGCTCAACGGCTACGGCGGGCACCGTATCGAGGGCATCGGCGACAAGCATGTCCCCTGGATCCATGATGTCAGGAACACCGATATGATCATCGCTGTTGACGACGAGGCCAGCATGAGCCTGGTGCGGCTCTTCAACGAGCCGGCCGGCCATGAATACTTGCTCGAACAAGGGGTTTCCCAGGAATTTGTGGATAATCTGGAGCTGCTGGGCGTCTCCAGCATCGCCAACGTCCTCATGGCGATCAAGATGGCGAAATGGTACGAGTTGGACGAGCACGACGTCGTGCTCACCGTCTGGACGGATTCGATGGAGCTCTACCAGAGTCGCCTGCGCGAGATGCACGAAGCCCACGGCCACTACAGCGAGAGCGAAGCCGCCGCCGATTACAGCCGCTACCTCCTCGGCCAGACCACGGACAACATGCTGGAGCTCAGCTACCCGGATCGCCGCCGCGTCCACAACCTCAAGTATTACACCTGGGTCGAGCAGCAGGGCAAGACCTACGAGGAAATCATGCGCCAGTGGTACGACAAGGATTACTGGCCCAACATGCAGCAGCAACTCCCGGAGATTGACAACCTGATCAAGGAGTTCAACGAGCGGGTGGGGTTGGTGAAGTAGCATAACAAAATATCGTCAAAAACAAAATCCGGCATCTTTAGGCGTGTCTGGGGGCTTCCCCGGCATAGCCAGGAGATGCCGGATTCTTGATTTCTGATTTTCCTCATGAGAATGTCTGGCCTTCCCTACCCCCGGCCCTGGGTATTCCCCTTTTGCCACTTGCTTGACGACACGACGGAAAGTATTAGAGTTGTTACCGTCGAACAAACGAGGGAGGTAAAAAATGAGTGTCCGTGTGCTAGTGGTAGACGAGCATCCATTGATGTTACGCGGTATGCGCGACGGATTAAGAGGTATCTCAGACATTGAGGTGGTGGGAGAAGCCGGCGACGGCCAGACAGCCCTGCAGCTGATCGCAGAACGCCAACCTGACGTGGTGCTTATGGGTTGCTGCTTGCCGGACATACCTGGCTCGGAAGTGGCGAGACGTATAGAGGAGCAGGGGCTACCGACGCGCGTGCTGGCGTTTAGTGCGTATACAGAGAGATATTACCTCTACCAGATGTGGGAAGCCGGTGCAGCAGGCTACTTATTGCAGACGGAACCACTGGAAACCGTCGCGGCAGCCGTGCGAGTTGTGGCGCAGGGGCAGCAGCGGTGGACGGCGAAGCAAATTGCGCGCATCTTGTATTGGCAGACAGAGGTGCTGAGGCCGTGGGAGAGCCTGACCGAGCGGGAGCGCGAGGTGGTGTGCCTGCTCACACGTGCCTTGAGCAACGCTGAGATCGCGGAAACTCTATCCATAACTGTGCGTACGGTGGAGATGCATCTGACGCACGTTCTGGAAAAGTTGGACGTCCATTCGCGATTGGAAGCCGTGGTATGGGTGCGCGACAATCTGCCGGAAGACCTGTGGAAACCCACAGGATAAAGATTGTGGTTTTCCACAATAGACAAACCGCTGGAAATCGGATAGAGTAGATATGCTGCTGGTAAAACCGGCAAGTATTGACTCTAGGAGGGATCACATGTTGAAGTTAAGATTGGTTTCTGTGTTTGTGCTGTTGGCAATGTTGTTGACCTTTGTGCCCAATACGGTGATAGCTGCTGAACCACCGCCTCCTGAAGTACAGATAGGTTCCGACAAAGAACCACAACCAGCACCCCCGCCACCGGACGATGTAAAGGTCTACACTGTGATCGGAAGTTCGAAAAGCGGTCTATCCGGACCGGGTGGTGGATACGCCGTTTTGTCGGCCATTATGAACTACTATTACCAGGGGGGAGACTGGTGGTCGCGAGCAGGCGCAAAAATCGATCTAGTGACAGGGACGTCATACGCTTACGCATATGCAACTCGCAGGCACGGGGATTGGTCTTCCCCAACAGCATCTTGCGTTGCTTCGATGTATGGCGACTGTACAGCTTATACTGCATACTACAGTTCCTCTGGATTAGTCATAGCCCAAGCCGATACAACCGTACATTGGTCCGCTGGCGGGTACAGTTATGCTACGGTGTACGTCAACCACACCTTCTAATATAGAATCCAGCATACTGAGTCCGATTCCTTTTCTGCACAAGGGATCGGACTCAGTGCATCTCTCGGAGGTCATTAATGGTAAAAAATAAAAGTGTTCTGCGCTCCGTTGTCATTCTGATCCTATTATTCGTAGTGTTAGGCTGCAACTCCATCCAATCTTTTCGCGATTCCACATCTCTAAAACCTGTCCCTATACAGCCCCCTAGTGAAACAGTGGCCCTTCTGAACGAGGGAGAAAACGTACGCGAACGTATTCTTAGTGACCCGGCTAGTGCGCTCGCTTGGGACCAAAAACAGAATATGTTTCCTGTAGGAGGCCGACGGAGTACCTGGCTCGCGCAATTTGCCTTGTCAAACGATGAAAACCCTTCAGAACCTAGCGGCTTGTACCGCTTGTCATCGAAACAGCCTTCGTACGGCAGGCTTTTGGTGTCCAACGTTTTCCATAAAACACACGATTTGGGCCTGGTTTTTTTGTTCGACTATCAACCTTTGCAAGTACAAGTCGAGTCTGAACTTCAAAGTGCCTACTATATGCCCGAGATCGCTGTAGGGGCACAACGAGCGGTCGAGTTTCTACTTCCCCCCTTCCCTGCAGGATTGCATCACTTGTCGGTCATATTGATTACGGACCCAAAATCCGAATCTCTGGATATGGACTACCGTTGGGCGCAACAACAATCTTTTTCTGAGCAACGTTTTGATCTCTGGGTCGATATCGAAGCAATCCCAGCAGGTACACCTGCCTTTGTCAATCAAGAACAAGCTATCGCCGGAGGAGGTTTTAGATCGCAGTTTGAGATTGTCGAGTCAGATACTTCTCCTTATAAACTCATCGAGGAGCTTCATTTTGAGGTCGGTACTGAAAACGAAGTGGGATTACTTTTTGCCGCTGAAGAACAAAGCTCAAATAGCCCATCCTACACCGGAACATTGCCGCTCCGCATTGGAGTGTTCTGGAACGACGCTCTTCACACAGCTTTTGATTACGAACTCGACCCCAAACTCAAGCTTTCCGAACCTTTCTTGCTCCCCTTTACCATAGAAACACCGAGTGAGCCGGGACAGTATCAAATGCAAGTCGTAGCCTTCCCAATTCCATGGCAT
>JAUWHU010000353.1 GCA_030605705.1 Thermoflexia bacterium
CGTCTGATAGGAAGATGATGAAGAAGGGGCCGGCGATCTGTACGGAGAAATTCCACAGGGCCGCCGTCCCGCAGAACGCCAGGAAGCGACCCTGTCCCCGCAGCAGCTGCCGCAGAGGCAGGGTCTGTCCTTTGGCGCGCGGAGGCAGCGCCCGCCGTGGTTCCTCGACGCGTGTCAGAGCGTACACGCCCCCCAGTCCCGCCACCAGGGCAATCCCTAACGTCACCTGGTACCCTTGTGGCGTAGCAAGGCGATCAATCACCTGCCCTACAGCTAACAGGGCCAGGAAGCCGGCCCCGCCCAACAGTATGTTGCGGGTGCTGAAATAACGCCCTCGCCAGCGCAGGGGAACGATAGTCCCCAACATAGTGGTCCACGCCGGGTTGACCAGGTTCATCAAGAAGGTGCGCAGGACCACCACTCCAATGGCGCAGGCGACGATGACCCGTACCTGCGAGGACAAGCAGGGAAGCAAGAGCAATCCCAGCAACGACAGGCGCGCAACAAGGGCCGGAATCGCCACCAGCCATTTGTATTGTCCGGCCCGTCGGGCCAGACGGCCCCCAGGCACCATCGCCAGCGGCATTGTCAGGTTCGCCAGCGAGCTGAGCAGGCCGATGTCGGCAGGGGTCGCGCCCAGGGTCAGGAGGTAGACTGCCTGATAGGTGTTAATAATTGAGTTGCTGATATTAGCCAGGATGCCGTTGAGCACCAGCCAACGCAGCGAACGTCTGGCTTTAGCCGGCAGCTGGGTGGACCAGCTCCCCCCGGCTGCCAGGAAGCTCATTCGCCGGTAGCTCCGCGAGAGGGGCGCGGCAACCCATTGCAGGTCAGGCCACTTGAAAGAGATTCGAGGGAATGATCTCATCCGAGCTGTACAAAATCTTCCGCCGGCAGCAGGAATAACGTCGCCTTGTACCGGCCGGGCGCCGGCTCCTGGCAATTTTCCGCGATGGTGTGGAGTACCTGTTCCACAGCTTCCGCTTCCACACCGATGAGCAACGTCACGTTACCCCGCCGCAAAAAGCCGCCGGTGCTGGCGATCCGCGTGACGCCAAACTGCTGTTCCACCAACGCATCAGAGACGGCGAGAGCATCGGAATCCTTGACTATGGCAATGATAAGTTTCATTGTTTTACCTCACAGCTGTAAGAAACGTTCCACCGGGACAATGAAACAGGATGCGCCCCCTACGTGGACCTCAATCATCATGGGATAGCCGGGGGTCAGCCCCATTTCCATTCCCGTGGGCATGTAGCGCGTGCGGCGGGGACAACAGCGCCGCACCAGGGCGAAGAAATCCGGCAGGCGCGCCTCGGGCGCACCCACCAGCAGGGTCACGAGGGAATCGTGCAGAAAGCCGCCCACGGCATTAATCATCGTCACCTGAAATCCCTCGGCGTTGAGATCTTTGAGCAAAGCACGTGTCTGGCGGCCATCCACAACGGTGATGGCTAACCGGTCAATCGTTGTCAGGTTCATCCCCACCTCCATCCTCATGGCCTCTGTGCAGCAGAAAGCGCATGTTGGTTCAGTCAGAGCTTGCCACGATATTCTATCCTGATTATAATCGGTTTGGTGTGATTGGAAAGGTGGGGGAAACTCACCACGGAGAACACAGAGTTTTCTTAGCTCTCTGTGATAAAATTCTCGCTTTTTGTACAAGAGTGTAATTGGAAAGGTGGGGTGACCACAAGGGTTACCCCGACGTTGCGGCTAGATTGCAGACAAAGGGACAATAGAGTATACTGGTAAATGAGCAGCGGACATGGTTTCAGACTGACAGAGAGAGGTGAGATACAATGGAAAGCACCATGACGGCTATAGAAATGACGGGAATAGTTGATGAGCAGCGCCGGCTGTGGCTTGACGGAATACTTCCAGTTCACGGTCCCGTACGGGTGCGCGTCCTGGTTTTGTACCCCCTCGGTGAGGAAGAAGACGAAATAGAGTGGTTGCAGGCAGCAGCCCACAATCCAGCTTTTGCTTTTTTGAGCAATCCTGAAGAGGATATCTACACGCTGACCGACGGGGAGCCTTTCCATGACGAAGTATAAAGTCGTGCTTGTGCCTTTCCCGTTTGATGACCTTTCGAGCAGCAAGGTTCGTCCCGCAGTATGTCTCACGAATCCCATTGGTCCACATCGTCACGTGATTCTCGCTTTCATCACCAGTCGCATTTCCACCCAGCCGTTGGCAAGCGATCTAGTGTTGGATTCCAGCGACTCTGATTTTGCCTCCACCGGCCTGCGAATCTCGTCCACGCTCCAATTACATCGTTTGATGACGGCGAATACAACGCTGATCCGGCGGGAGTTGGGCCAACTGTCTCCAAGAATGCAATTAGAGGTCAACCAGCGCCTGCAAGAATTGTTTGACTTGCAATAGTTCCACACTTTACCTTCGCGGGTCGTAGCAGGAGAAAATGCACAAACGCACACTTTTTATCATTACGCTGATCTCGCTCACGGCTCTCCTTGCCTGTGGCCGGGCGGAGGCTCCCGCCGCGTCCCAGGGCGAACCATTCACCTTCATGGCGGGCTACAAGCCCCAGGCGAGCCTGCCCTTCGTGGGCGTCTACGTGGCGCAGGAGCGGGGTTTCTTCGCGGAAGCGGGTCTCGATGTGACCATCGAGCACACGGCAGGGCACGGGGAACACCTGCAATTGCTCGTCGCCGGCAAGGTGGATGTGACTACGCAGGATGCCGCCGTGTTGCTCAAACGCCGCGCCGACCCGGGCCTGCCGTTGGTTTCCCTGGCCCTCATCGGCCAGCGGGGCCAGCAAGCCTACGTCGCGCTGGCGGATACGGGCCTGAGCTCGCTCCAGGACTGGCGCGGACATAGGATCGGCTTCAAGGGGACGCCGCCGCCCGATTTACCGGCGCTGTTAGACGTCGCCGGGCTGACGGAAGAGGACGTCGAGCTCATCAACGTAGGCTTCGATCCCCGCGTGCTGGCGCAGGGGCTGGTGGATGTCTACCCC
>JAUWHU010000210.1 GCA_030605705.1 Thermoflexia bacterium
CACCAGCAGGACCAAGATGATGAGCAGATGTCCTCTAAGCCGCGCGCGAATGTTCGTGACGCGCACGGCGAGGATTGACCGGGATGCTTCGCTCATGTCTCTGCCATCCTTTCCTCCTGTTCGGTCTCAACCGTCGAGAGAGCGGCTTGCAGTGGTAAAGTGAATGTAAAAGTGGAGCCTCGCCCCACCTGACTTTCCACCCAGATATGCCCGCCGTGCAACTCTACAAACTCCTTGCTCAACGCCAACCCCAATCCATCGCTGCCCGGGCGAGCGCTGCTGCCCAAGTGGCCGCGTTCAAATCGCTCAAAGATGTGCGCCTGTTCCTCCGGCGTCATACCTATTCCTGTGTCGCTAACGCTGACCTGGACCTCGTGCCCGTTGGCCGACGCGCTCACGGTGATATTCCCCTGCTCGGTAAAACGGGCCGCATTGGTCAGCAAACGTAGCAGCACCTGACGGGTGCGCGCTGCGTCGGCCCACACGAGGGGCAGGTCGGGGGCGATCTCCCGGCGCAATTCGATATCTTTATCGCGCACCAGCGCGCTAAGGGTAGCCATCACGCTCTTGATGATTTCTGCCAGGTTCAGTTCCTGGAATTGCAGTTCCATCAGACCCGCCTCAATTTGTGAAACGTCCAGCAAGTCATTGATCAAACCCAGCAGGTGCTGGCTATTCGCGTAGATGATCTGGAGATCCCCCCGCTGTTGAGCGTTGATAGCGCCACCGAATCCTTTAAGGAGCAAGGAGGAAAAACCGATGATATTGGTCAGCGGCTCGCGCAGTCCGTGACTCATGTGAGCCAGGAAATTGGAACGGAATTCCTCCGTTTCACGCAAGCGCCGGGCGGTCTCCTTTTCCTTCTCATAGGCTCGCGCGTTCTCCAAAGCGATGGTGATCTGGTTCGCCACATGCTCCAACACTTTGAAGCTATCGTCCGAGATGCCCTCGCGCTCGGTACTCAGGACAGCCAGTACCCCCAACACCCGTTCCCTCATCTTTAAGGGAATCGCCACCCTGGAAAAAGTTCGCCGGTACCACTCAGAATCTTGCCCCACCTCCCAACGCCGCACCTGGACCTCCACCTTGCGGAGGGCGTCCCCCATGACCGTCCCGTCATCTTTCCTCACGCACGGGGGCCAGTCAGCGTTCAAAGGGCTGACGGCCTGCAAACAGACTTGTTCGGTGCTCGACTCAACCAGATAAACGGCCACGGAGGCATACAGGAAACGGTCCCGCATGAGGTCGGCCACGCGCCCCAACAACGCTGTCGGGGCACGGATGGAGGTCACCGCCTGGCTCACCTCCAGACTGGCCGCCAATTGCAAAGCCCGCTGCTGAATTTGATAGTTGGCCCGCTGGAGCCTCTGTGTGCGTTCCACCACCTTGGCTTCCAGATCGGCATACAGCGACTTGAGCTCGTCCGCCATTTTGTTAAAAACATAGGTCAAGATGCCGATCTCATCACGAGATGTCACCAGCACGTGCTGATCCAGTTGCCCCTCGGCCATCTCTAATGCCGCTCCGGTCAGCCGAACTACGGGGCGGGTCACCTGGCGGACCACCAAGGAGGCAATGATGGTGGTCGTCAGGGCCAGGGCTAAGATCCCCCCAATCAATGTGGCCGCCATACGGTCACTTGACACCATGAGGTCGGCCTGTTCCTGTTCGACCAACACCCCCAGCCCCACAGCCAACAGCGGCCGGTACGCCCCTACCACCGGCACTCCCTCGTGATTGAGATATGTCCCGGTTCCGGCCTCTCCCGCCGCCGAGGAGACCAGGGCCGGCCCGTTCACCATCCCCTCCTCAGAACAAATCATCCCTCGCTGGGTCAGGTAGATATGCCCGGCTTCCCTCAACGGTACATCGGACCGCACGATCTGCTCAAGCACCGAGAGGGGATAACAAAGCAGCAACGACTCCTCCCCGTGAGGAAACGCTAAAGCGAGCTGTGTCTCAGAGGAAGCACCGGCGGCTTCGCAAATCCCCAGCGACCAGAGGGGCTGTCCGGCAGCGTCCTGTAGCATCACACCCACCAAATCAGGGTCCCGTTGCTGCAGCGTCTCCCATACAGGCGGAGAAGATATTGCCTCCTCTCCGACCCCTGACAACAGAATCGCCTCCCGATTTGCCACCCACACTCGTAGCTCTTGAGCCTTCAGCGTGGCAATCACGGCCAGTTTATGGGTTACTTCATTTTGAAGGTTCAAACGATTCTGACGTACGGCATACCAACCAACCAGGGCCAGAGGAAAAATAACCAGAATCAAAAAGGTCGTCAGCAGCGTGCGTCCCAATCCCCCCCGCATTCCCGTAGTCAGTGTAGCGCGGGAGACTGTTACCTGCTCAACCGCTACTCCGGTTCCCATACCTCCTCACCTATTAATACACGACGCACTTGATCCGGGAAGCGGTCCGGGTCCAGCGGCTTGCCGATAAAACCGTCAAAGCCACTCCTCCGCGCCCGCTGCACATATCCCGGGGACGCGTTGGCAGTGACCGCCACAATGGGCACTCTCTCAAAACGAGGGTGAGAGCGTAACGAGTCCAGCGATTGGAAACCATCTGCATCGGGGAGCATCAAATCCATCAGGATAAGGTCTATATCGCCCAAAGTTTCGGCGAATTCCAGCACTTTCCAACCCGAAGCCTTCCATTCGCATTTCTTGACGCCCAAGAAAGCCAGGAGACGCGCCATCAGGAGAAAATTGTTAAAATTATCCTCAACGATCAGGATTGTAGCATCTTGAGGGGATACGCCTTGACTTGTCATGCTACTTTATCCCTCTCTCCGGAACGTTGCCCAGCGGCTTTCAGGAATTGCTCGATTTGACGGGGCAAGGCATCTACATCAATCGGCTTGGGAATATAGCCGTTACAGCCGGCCTCCAGGGCTTTTTCCCGATCACCGTGCATCACATTCGCAGTCATGGCGATGATAGGGATATTTTGCAGGCCAGGAATTTTTCGCAGCTGGCGCGTCAAATCATACCCGTTAACCTCTGGAAGATTCATATCCATGAGGATAAGGTTGGGTTGCTCTTTCTCGGCCAGTGCGATTCCCGTAGCTCCATCCTCAGCTTCCAGGATTTCGTAATCCTCCGCCATGAGAATACGTCGCACCAAAAGGCGATTGTCCGCGTTATCTTCGATATACAAAATCTTCGCACCCATCATGTAATGCCCCTCTTCTTTGGCGACCCTCTTACCAAATTATAGCACAACGACATCCTTACCAAATTATACCATAAAAGGCGACAATAGGGAAAGGTCATCTGTAACTATTTGGTTAAGGTTAGAGAAATATGGCTATCCTAAAAGACCTCCGAGATTTTGATGATACACAGCTCGCTTTCCGGGTCAAATTACCGTCAAAACTTAGGAGGTCTGAACGCTTACCAACAATTGAACTGTACTGCTATTAAGATTAAAGTCAAATCACCCCAGGGCCTTTACCTAACCCCCCGGCCCTCTTCCCTACCAGGGAAGGGGGAGACCTCCTCGTAGGGGAAGACCGCTGCTCCCGCTTCCCCCCTCGTAGGGGGGACTGAGGGGGGTCTCATTTCCCCGCCACCAACACGATTTCCTCCCGGTAGTCATTTTATCCATCAAATTACGCTTGACGGCCTACTAGAATTGAACACCCCCACTCTCCAGGCCTTCACCGCTTCACAAACCACCACTTGTCCGTCCACAGCACAGAGGGCGGGAGGGGATACCTCCCGCCCTGCGTGGATTACACTGATTGGTGAAAATTACTCTTCGTCCCGGTGTAACGCTAAGTAGATCTTTTCCGACGAAAGCGGTAAATCGTTGAAACGCACTCCGACGGAATTGTAGAGCGCGTTGGCGATCGCCGGCGCGGTCTGCACCATCACGTGCTCACCGACGCCGCGTGCGCCCCAGGGCCCGTCCTCCAGTGGCGTCTCCACGATGTCGCCGTGAATCTCCCGAGGCGCGTCCAGCGTGGTGGCGATCTTGTAATCCACCAGGCTGGGATTCTTGAGACGCCCCTGTTCATCGAAGAACATCCCCTCGAAAGCGGAGCTCATGCCGTGAACCGCCCCCCCTTCGATTTGCGTCAGCACCAGGTCGGGATTGATGGCCTTGCCCACGTCATACGCGCTGGCGATCTTGAGGATCTCGACCTGCCCAGTCTCGGTGTCCACCTCCAAATCCACCGCCTGCGCGCCGACGGTGTAATGCACCACCGCGCGCGCGCCCTGCCCTGTCTCCGGGTCGAGGTTGGTGACGTAGGTGGGCATGAACTTGCCGGTACCGATGATCGGGCCGCCCTGCCACCCCTCGAAGTTCTCGTTGGGCAGCCCGTAGATCACCATGTTCTTGAGCGGCTGCTCGCGTTCCGACTTGTAAGAGATGACGACGCCGTTCTTGATGTCCAGGTCTTCGGGGTCCTCGTCCCAGTGTTTGGCGACGATGTCTAAGACTTGCTGGCGGGCGTTCAGCGCAGCCGCCCTGACGGCGTTGCCCGTAGACCAGGTGATGCGGCTGGCAACGGTCTGCCACTCGTAGGGGCTGTACTTAGTATCCACCGGATTGGCCGAGACACGCACCCATTCGTAGGGGACGCCCAACGCCTGTGCCGCCATCTGCGCGGCGACGGTGAACGCGCCCTGCCCCAGCTCCTGCGCGCCGATGTAGACGTTGACGGTGGCATCCTCGTTGAAACGGACGATGGCGGAGCTGCCGGGGTTCGGCGGCATGGCAGGAGCCTTCCACATGATAGCCAACCCTTTGCCGCGCCGCTTGTGGGGAGCGGAGGCCGGTTCCTTTTTATCCCATTTGATAGCCGCCGTGACCTTGTCAATGCACTGCACCAGGTCCACGGCCGGCATCTTCATCCCAGTGAGGATCGTGTCGCCGGTCTTGACGCAGTTGATCCGCCGGAACTCCGCCGGGTCCATGCCAATCTCATCGGCCAAACGATCCATGATCTGCTCAATGCCCCAGTGGATCTCCGGCATCCCGAAGCCGCGCATCGCGCTGCCGATGGGGGTGTTGGTGTAGAGACAGTAGGAATCCCCCTTCACGTTGGGGATGTGGTAGGGGCCGGTGCAAGAGTAACCAGAGGCACGGGCAATGTTGACACCGTAATCGTTGTAACCACCACCGCCGAAATAGTAGCGCGTCTCCATCGCCAGCACGTGCCCTTCGGCGTCACAGCCGATCTTGGTGTGCGCGTTCAGGCTCTGGCGAACGTTGGTACAGACAAACTCTTCCTCGCGGGTCATCCGCATTTTGACGGGATGCCCTTTGACCGCGCGCGCCATCGCCACCACGTTAGCTTCGATGGAGATGCCCGCCTTGCCGCCGAAGCCGCCCCCCACGTAGGGCGAGATCACGCGCATGTTGCCATGCGAAATGTTCAGACTCTGCGAGACGAGGTCGCGTTGGGCAAAGGGAGATTGGGAGGGAGACCACAGAGTCACCTCTCCGGAAAGATCCCAGCGGGCAATGGCGACGTGAGTTTCTATGGGGACGTGCTGGATCTGCGGCAACCGGAAAGTCTCTTCGACAATAGCGGCACACTTGGGCCACGCCTCTTCCACGTTACCCTTGCGCAGTTTGAAATGCTCTGAGATGTTGGTGCCCGGTTCAGGGAAGATGAAATTGGGCCATTCATAGTCGGCCATATCGGGATGGATGAGAGGAGCGCCGGGTTGGACTGCCTCGTAGGGATCGAAGACCGGTTCCAGTTCCTCGTACTCCACCTCAACCAATTTGGCGGCCTGCTCGGCGATCTCCGCCGTGGTGGCGACGACGCCGGCCACCGGCTCGCCAACGTAGCGCACCCGGTCACGGGCGAAGATGTAGCGATCCTTCATGTAAAGGCCGATGGGATGCGGCGTGTCCTCGCCGGTGACCACCGCCTTGACCCCCGGCAGGGCCAGCGCCTTACTCGCGTCAATCTTCTTGATCAGCGCGTGCGCGTAAGGGCTATGGACCAGTTTCCCGTAGTATAGACCCGGCCCGAATTGCATATCGTCCACGTATTGCGCCGCACCGGTGACTTTATCGTAGGCATCTACGCGCGGGACGCTCTTGCCCACAGGATTAGATGTTTGTGTTGTCATAGGTTGCTCCTTAAATGATAAACATGGTGCATGATGCGTGTTGCGTGGTCCGTGCAGAGTTCTTGAGCAACGGAAC
>JAUWHU010000316.1 GCA_030605705.1 Thermoflexia bacterium
GGCCCTGCACGAAGTCCATAGCCTCAGCCCGGACCTGGTTGTGGACGATGAGATAGCGGGCGAGTTGGATGGCCCGGTAACGTCCAATGTTGGGGGGCGGATTCTTCAGTCTCGCTCCCCGAACCGGTGTGAAGGCGAACAGGGCGACAGTACACCGGTGATCGTGGACTTCCTGAATTTTGCGAATAAGCGCCTCATCGCTGTCGCCGAGGCCCACAATCAAGTGCATTGAGCCACCGCTGAAGACGCTCACGATCTCCCGGAGGAAACGGTGATACCGATCCCAGTGGAATCCCGGTTTCACGCGTTCAAAGGTCGTCTCAGCGGCACAATCCAGCCCTAACCCGACACGCTCGACGCCCGCGGCTTTCAGCCGGTTGAGCCACTCTGATTGAACGGGATTCATGCACACTGAGATGGGCAGCTCACTGACCTGGCGCATCCGTTCTACCACATAGACCAGGTCGGCTGGCATGCCTGCGTAGCGTAGCGTCTGGACACAAATACGATGCAGACCTTGCGCCCGAGCCAGACGGTCGAGTACCGCTTCTAAATCGAAGACGGGCCATACGATCCGCGAGAGAAACCGGGGATCGGCAGCGCTGTCCCGCGCCTGGGCACAGAAGCGACAAGCGCCCATACAGTGTTCTTCCAGCATCGTGTAGAGAGTGGTGGGGATGGCATCCATCGTGGCCTTATACAGTCCCAGGACCACGGCCGAGCCGAGACTGAGACGCAATGTGGTCGGATGGCCCGCCTTCTGTGGTGGGACAGCACGTATGTGATTCATAAGTCACAGTTAAAAAATCTTCACAAACTGCCCATCTTTGTAAAACAGTTCCCCGTCCACGCGGATCTCGCCGCCGTCGCGCATGTCGCAGATCATGTCCCAGTGGATCGCAGAACGGTTGGTGCTGCCCGTCTCCGGGTAGCCCGCACCCACGGCCATGTGGAAGCTGCCGCCAATCTTCTCGTCGAAGAGGATGTTCTTGGTGAATTTCTTGATGCCGTAGTTGGTGCCGATGGCGAACTCGCCTAAATAGCGCGAGCGTTCGTCGGTGTCTAGCATCTGCAGGAGATAATCCTCGTTCTTCTTCGCCGTGGCTTTGACCACTTTGCCGTCCTCGAACCACAGCTCGATCCCCTCCACCACGCGCCCGCCGGTGATCGCCGGGTAGGTGAAGCGCACCCAGCCGTTGGCGCTGTCTTCCACCGGGCCGGTGAACACCTCGCCGCTGGGCATGTTGTGGTGGCCGTCGGAGTTGACAAAGGTGCGCCCGGCGATGGAGAGCGTGAGGTCGGCGTTCGGGCCGGAGATCACGACGCGATCCTTGCCCTTGAGCCAGTCAATCACCAGCTGCTGCTCATCGTGAACGCGATTCCACTCCTCGACAGGGTCCTCCTTATCGCAGAAACAGGTTCCGTAAACGAAATCCTCGTACTCGCGCAGGCTCATGTCAGCTTCTTGCGCGTAGGCCGGCACAGGGAAAAGCGTACCGCACCACTTGAGCTCGCCGCTGGCGCCCCGTTCCATGTAACGTTGCAGCAACGAGGCCATCGCCTTGCTGTGCTGCGCCTGCCGCGCGGGGTCAATACCGCTGAGCGAGCGGGTGTTCGTCGCCGCGCGGATGCTGATGAGGGCTTCAAACTCCTCGATCACCATTTTTCGCACCGGGTCCACAAAGGTCAACTGCGCGTCACTCGCCCGGCGGTAGAAGATCTCCTCCAGGCCGGGCAGGGAGACGGTGGTAATGGGATGCCCCCCGCGCTCCAAGACCCGCTCGTACACCGCCAGCACCAGGGGAACCGCTTGCGGCTCAGACATGATGGCTACCCGGTCGCCGGGCTGCACATTCACGGAGTAATCCACCAACACACGCGCTAAACGTTCTGTACGGATATCCATGAAACCTCCTCGAGAAATTAAAAATGAGCAAATGAAGAAATGAAAAAAATGGTGAATGATGAATGATGAATGATGAATGGTGAATGGTGAATGGTGATCAAGGATTCATCACGTCCAGAGCCACAAGGCTTTGGCCACGCGGGACGTGTACGCCTTGTTGGCGCAGGGCGGCCTCCAGGCCCAGGAGAAAGGCGACGACGTAGTCTCGCTGCCGGGCCAGGCCGATGTGCCCCACACGCAGAAGCCGGCCCTTGAGTTCGCCGATGCCGCCGGAGATCATGACTTGCGCGTCGCGGCGCAATGTCTGTTGGAGCACGTCCGCCGCGATGCCGGGGTAGGTGAAAAAAGCGGTGGTCAGGGGCGAGGCATAAGCCTCTTCGACCAATA
>JAUWHU010000162.1 GCA_030605705.1 Thermoflexia bacterium
GCCTTTCTTCTCCTTTTCTACTTTTACCCGCTCGCTAAGATCTTCTGGGTAAGTCTGACCTGGGAAGGAGGAGCGGGTCTGGCAGCGTTGGCGGCGCGGCTGACGTCCCCTGCCGTCTGGCAGGTGATCGCTTTCACCTGCGGCCAGGCGCTCCTTTCGACCGCGTTGACGCTGCTGCTGGGGCTGCCGGGAGCCTACGTCTTTGCCCGCTACGACTTCCCCGGCAAGGGATGGCTCAACGCGCTGACGACCGTGCCCTTCGTCCTGCCCACCGTCGTCGTGGCGACGGCTTTCACCGCCGTCCTGGGGCCGAAGTCGCCGCTCAACACGCTGCTGGGCGGATGGGGGATGTCGCTCGACTTGCGCTACACGTTAGGCGCGATCCTCCTGGCCCACGTCTTCTACAACTACACGTTAGTGCTGCGGATGGTGGGCGGCTTCTGGGCGAACTTGGACCCGACCCTGGAGCAAGCCGCGCGGACGTTGGGCGCGTCACCGTGGCGCGCGTTCCGCGAGGTGACGCTGCCCCTGCTCCTGCCGGCACTGGGCGCGGCGGGGATGCTGACTTTCATTTTCTGCTTCACCAGCTTTGGCGTCATCCTCATCTTAGGCGGGCCGCGCTTCGCCACATTGGAAGTCGAGATCTACCGGCAGACGGTGAACTTCGCCAACCTGCCCGTCGCCGCCGGGCTATCGCTGCTGCAGATTTTCTTCACCCTGGCGCTGACGGCGACCTACACGCGACTTCAATCCGGGTTGGCGCGGCCGCTGGAGCTGCGCCCCGCGTGGGCCACGCAACGCCGTCCCCGCCGCCCCCGCGAGATAGCCTTCGTCAGCGCCAACGTCGCGCTGGCCCTGCTGTTGTTGGGAGCGCCGCTGTTCACGCTGGCGGCGCGCTCCTGCGACGCGGGCTGGCACTACTACGCCGCGCTTTTCGAGAACCCGCGCGGTTCCATCTTCTACGTCCCGCCGGTGGACGCGGTGGGCAACTCCCTCAAATTCGCCTTAGCGACATTGGGCCTCGCGTTGACGTTGGGGCTGCTCACATCCTTAGCACTCTATCGCCAGAAGCGCGGTTGGCTGTTAGATACCCTCTTCATGCTGCCGTTAGGTACGTCTGCCGTGACACTGGGCCTGGGTTATCTGATCTCGCTGGGCCGCCCGCCGTTCAACCTGCGCGGCACACCCGCGCTGATCATCTGCGGACACACGTTAGTCGCGCTGCCCTTCGTCGTGCGTAGCCTGCTGCCCGCGTTGCAAGCCATTCGCCCGTCACTACGCGAAGCTGCCGCGACGTTGGGCGCGTCTCCGACCCGTGTTTTCGTGGAAGTGGATCTGCCCATCGTCTGGCGCGCGCTGGCCGTCGGCGGGGTGTTCGCCTTCACCGTCTCCATGGGCGAGTTCGGCGCAACCTCAATGATCGCCCGCCCGGAGATGCCCACCATCCCCATCGCCATCTACCGTTTCCTCTCCCAGCCTGGCGCGCTCAACTACGGCCAGGCCTTAGCCATGTCCACGCTCTTGATGGCAGTCTGCGCCGCGAGCTTCGTAGCGCTGGAATACCTGAGACCGCCCGGCGTGCAGATCTTTTGACCCCGTCTGTGGCTCGGTCGGCGTAGTTTGGGACGGAAGGCCCCAATGAGACCGGCCACAGCTTGCGTCAAACGTCACAAGTCAAACGTCAGGCTTTCCAACGAGAATCTTGACGTTTGACGCCTGACGTTTGATTCTCAATTCTCGACCTATCACCAGATACCATGAGGAACCCCCAATGTCCTTTCTCGAAATCGAATCCATCCACAAAGAATACGAAAACACGCCGCTCCTCTGCGGCGTCTCTTTCACCGTGGCGCGCGGGGAGATCGCCTGCCTGCTGGGGTCATCGGGCAGCGGCAAGACGACGCTGCTACGCATCATCGCCGGCCTGGAAGGAGCCGCGCGCGGGCGCGTGCGGCTGGAGGACGAAGACATCACCGGCGTGCCGGCGCACCGTCGCGGCATCGTGCTGATGTTCCAGGATTACGCGCTCTTCCCGCATAAAACCGTGGCGGAGAATGTAGCGTTTGGGCTGCGAATGCAGGCGTCGAACGTCAAACGTCAAATAGGCACTACATCCCGCGTTGCCGACATGCTGGCCCTCGTCGGCCTAACGGGCTTCGGCGACCGCGACGTCAACGAGCTGTCCGGCGGGGAACAACAGCGAGTCGCGCTGGCCCGCAGCCTGGCCCCTCAACCACGCCTGCTGCTCTTGGATGAACCGTTAGGCGCGTTGGACCGCAACCTCCGCGAGCGGCTGTTGGAGGAGCTGCCCGCCATCCTGCGCCGCGTCGGCGTCACCGCCATCACCGTCACCCACGACCAGGAAGAGGCCTTCGCCATGACCGACCGCGTGATCCTGCTCCACGAGGGGCGAGTGGTGCAGGCCGGAACTCCGGAGGAAGTCTACAACGCGCCGGCCAACGTCTGGGTCGCCCGTTTTTTGGGATTGGACAATCTTCTCCCGGCAAAGGTATTCTCGCAACGACCGCCGCAAGTAAAGACGGCTCTTGGAGTGTTGGCCGTGGGGGAAGATACCGTCCTGCCCGCACCCGGCACGCGCGGGACTTTGCTCGTCCACCCGTGGGGGATTCGCCTGACACAGAGCGACATCACCTTGCCCAACGTGCTGCACGCCCACGTCGTCCGGCGCGCGTTCCACGGCGCGCGCTATCTCTTGAGCGTGGCACGCGACACCGTCCGCCTGAACTTTTCCCAGGACTTGAGCGCGACCGTGCCCGCGCCGGGCGAGCCGGTGACCGTAGAACTGGCCCCGCGCGCGCTACGCTGGTTATGAGCGAAAGGGGGGAGCGGTGCTCCCCCCTCGAACTACATCCCGGATTTGGCGCCGGCCAAGTCTACGATAATGACTCGACCAGCTGGGCTACGGATTCCCGATCCGGGCCAAAAACCAGTATGATGTTATCATCCTGGCGAGTGGCGAACACACAACCGCTCTCGCTGATCCACCAGTGCTCCTGCACCTCTCCCGTCAGTTCCTGCACATCCTCGGTGTAATCAAGCCAGTGCCTCATCATTGTCTGATAGAGGACCCAGAATTCACCGGCTTCGTCCTGGTCATCCCAAGAAATCCGCATCGCCAGGGCATAAACGTCCGTGTCGCGATTCTGCAACAGCAGGTAGCGGTCGCCCCCCCAGCCCTCGGTCGCCTGCATGGCCACTGCTGGCCCGACATGCGAATCCAGGGCCAATTGCAACCC
>JAUWHU010000390.1 GCA_030605705.1 Thermoflexia bacterium
CAGTGTGAGTGCGACTTTTACCCCTATGCGAAAAAATAAATGCGGAGACGCAAAGAAAAACTATCACAGAGTTTAGTTAAAAAATCTCTGCGTCTCTGCGTTAAGAATGAGACTTTTTGCCAACAAGCCACAAAGCTACAACAGATTGGCAACTAAGCCCAGCTCCTCCAACGTCTCCTGCAAGGGCTTACCCGTTTCTGGGTCCCAGCCGTACTCGGCGTAGGCGCCGGCCAGAAGTGTCTCCACGTCGGGAACCGCGCCCTCGGTGCCGCCATCGTCCAGCGGTTTGAGCAGCAGGTCGGGCAGGCGGTCGTCGGCGCGGGTGAGGCCCCGGCGCAGGTTGAGCAGCCGCTTGAGCGTGACGATACGTTTGCCCAGTGTCATCAGGTCTTCCGCCTCCAGGCCCCAACCCGTCGCGCCGTTCAACGCCGCCAGGAGCCGCCCGACGCCGGGGTTCTGGAACTGGCACAGGTTGATCGCATTGTACAAATTGCGCCAGGCTTGCTGCCGCGCGGCGACACGGCCTTTCTCCTCCGTCGCCTCGAAGCGGTCGCCGGGCAGGACGCCCAGTTCGACGGGCGGCCCCTGCCCCGTGTCCACGCTGTACACGTCGCCCTGCATGTGACAGGCCCCGCGAGGGGAAAGGGCATAAGTCACCGCCATGCCGGCGAACGCACGCGGGTCGTGCATCGGCGCTTCCAGCCGGTTGACGGTCACTGCCAGTTCCGGCACACCAAACCGCTCGGCCAGCGACGCGCTTCCCTCGGCCAACACGTCACCAAAGCCCTCGCGGCGGGCCAGCATCTCGATCAGGCGGTGCATTGTCTGAACGTCACCGTAGCGGATACCCCCTCCCCCACGAGGGGAGGGGGGCAATCCCAGGTCGCCCACATCGGCCACGGTGAGGATGCCGCGCTCGAACATCTCGCAGGCCAGCGCGATGGTAGCGCCGGTGCTGATGGTGTCCACGCCGTAGACGTTGCACAGGTGCCCGGCGTAGATGACCGCCTCCAGGTCGCCTATCATCGCCAGTGAACCGAGCGCGGCCAGCGTCTCGTACTCGGGGCCGTCCACTTTCTCCACGCCGTAATTAGGAGCGCGCGTCTCGCGGCCGCAGGCGACGGGGCAGCGGTAGCAGGCGACCTTCCGGTTCTGGTACTGCTCCACCATCAGCACGCCGGAGAGGTCGCTGGCCCCCTCCCACTCCCCCTGCTGGTAGTAGCGAATGGGCATATCGCCGTACATCAGCGCCATGTCCACGTAGCAGGCGGTGCCGGCAAGTTGGAGCGACATGGCCGCCACATCTTCTTCCAGATTGGCGATAATCTCCCGGACGACGGCTTTGAACCCCTCGGGGTCGGCCAGGGGAACGCGAGCCTTGCCGCGCACAGCGATGGCCTTGAGGTTCTTGGAACCCATCACCGCGCCCATGCCGGTGCGTCCGGCGGCGCGCCCGTGGTCGTTCATCACGGCTGCCATTTTGACCAGGTTCTCACCCGCCACACCAATGCAGGCGACGCGGGCTTTTGGCTCAGCCAAGGCTACTCGCGCCTGCTCCTGCGTGGCATACGAGTCCAATCCCCATAGATTAGCTGCGTCGCGCAGTGTGGCCTGACCCTCGACGATGGAGAGCCAGACCGGTTTCTCGGCCCGTCCGGTGACGATGATGCCATCGTAGCCGGCGAAGCGCAATTCGGGGCCAAAGAAGCCGCCGGTGTTCGATTCGCCCCAGATGCCGGTGAGGGGCGAGAGGGCGCAGACGCTGCACCGCCCGGCCGACGGCATAGCCGTGCCGACCAGCGGGCCGGTCATAAAGACGAGTGGGTTTTCTGGCCCCAGCGGGTCGGTGTCGCCCTCCACCATATCGTAGACGTAACGCGCCGCCAGCCCGCTGCCGCCGGCGAAGGCGCGGGTGTATTCTTCGTTCAATGGTTCGTCCCAGATTTTTCCGGTGCTGAGATCAACACGCAGGATTTTGCCCATGTAACCGTTCATTTTCACTCCTTCAAAAAGGCGTGAAACGTGATGCGTGAAACGTGAGGTCGGTAATCCTCACGTTTCACGTTTTACGCTTCGCGCTGATGTGGCAGTGGTTTCCACCCAGGTTAAAAGTCCACCGCCTTGCCCTCGTAGGCGTAAACGAACAATCGCCGCAGTTCATCATAGTCAGGGGCGCGGACAGAGGTGATCATCTGCGTGTCGTTGAAGGCGTCATCTACCAGCTTATCTAACTGCGCCTCGTAAGCCGCCTGCTCGATGCCGGCCTCGGCGACGCTGGTGGGGTTGCCGATATCACGGCACAGGTCACGGATGCGTTCGGCCAACGCCCGCGCTCCCTCTACCCCCCCTCTCTCCGCCAGTTCCGCGAACCGCTCCGGCGCTTCGCGGGCGGCGAACTCGATGGTGTAAGGCAGGAAGATGGAGACGGCGCGGCCGTGAGGCATGTGGAACAATGCGCCCAACGTGTGCCCCATCGCGTGGGCCATCGAGGCCATGGCGTTGCCAAAACCCAGGCCGGCAGCGGTGGCCGCATTGTGCAGCTTCTCGCGGGCCTCCATATCGGCGCCATCGGCCACGGCGCGAGGCAGGTACTCGAAGATGTCGCGCACGGCGCTGAGACAGAGGCCGTCGGTCATGTCGGTGTGCCAGGAGCAGGTGTAACCTTCGACGGCGTGGACGAGCGCGTCCAGCCCCGTGTCGGCGGTCAGTTGAGGCGGCATCCCGGCCGCCATCTCGGGGTCCACGATGGCAATGTCGGCGACATTCTCGCGGTTGCCCAGCCCCATCTTGCGCTGCTCCTCCGCGTCGGTCAGCACAATACCCCACGTGACCTCGGCCCCGGTGCCGCTGGTGGTGGGAATGGTGATCAGGCGCGCCTTCTGGCGCAAGCCCAGGCGGATGAAGGGGTTGATCTCGGCTGCTTGAAGGTCGGGTCGCTCGTAAAGCACCCAGATAGCCTTGGCCGCGTCCATCGGCGAGCCGCCGCCCAGGCCGATGATCCAGTCGGGCCGGTACTCCTGCGCCATCTGCACCCCCCGGCGCACGGTTTGCACACTGGGGTCAGGCTCCACCCCGTCGAAGATACACACCTCAATGCCGGCCTTGTCGAGATGGGCCTTCACCTTGTCCACCAGGCCCAGTTTGACCAGCGGGCCATCGGTGACGATGAGGGCGCGCCGGCCCTCCAACTCGTCGAGGGCGTCCAACGCCCCCTCACCAAAAACAATTTCGGGTGAGACAAAATACCACATTGGTTACCTCCTAACCTGGCAAAGCCAAAACCAAAAGACTTTTTGCCACGAATTATACGAATTTCACTAATTTTTTCTCTTTTTCGTGTTAATTCGTGAAATTCGTGGCAGACTATTCTTGCTCAATGTACAAGAATTTCATTTATCAGTCGCCGAAGTCGGTGGGCACAAGCGCGCAGCAGGAGACGATCTCTTTAGCCGCCTTGGGATAGCGCATGACCTTCATCATGTTACCCTGCAACTTTAGCTTGCGCGTCATCATGCCCTGGATGGGATCCAGTTTGCCCTCAATGACCTTGCGCCAGGAGCTG
>JAUWHU010000089.1 GCA_030605705.1 Thermoflexia bacterium
GTACAAACGCCGGCGCGGACCCCTCTTCCCCAGCGATTGAAGACCATCTACCGGGGCTTGAGTGAGATCATCGCTGAGCACCAGCCGGAAGCAGCGGTGGTCGAGGAGCTTTTCTTCAGCCGCAACGCGCGGACGGCCATGTCGGTGGGACATGCCCGTGGAGTCGTCCTTCTGGCGTTGGTGGATGCAGGTTTGCCGATTGCGGAGTACACCCCGATGCAGGTCAAGCAAGCCGTGACCGGCTACGGGGGGGCGGGAAAGCGACAGGTGCAGGAGATGGTGCGGGTGTTGTTGCAGCTGCCCGAGATCCCCCGTCCTGACGATGCTGCCGATGCGGCAGCGGTGGCGATCTGCTATCTGCACCGGGTGCGTTTAGACAGTTTGCTTAAGTTGGGGCGTACCCTCCGTGGTCGCCCACCAATCACCAATTACTAATAACCATGATTGCACGACTAACAGGCAAGCTACTCGACGTCGCTGAAGGCGCGGTGATCCTTGACGTGGGCGGGGTGGGTTTCTTCGTCCACGTCCCACTGGGAGAGACGTACCGCTCCGGTGAGAGCGTGGTGCTCCACACCTACCTCCACGTCCGTGAGAACGGCTTGACCCTCTACGGTTTCTCCGCGCCAGATTCCAAAACCCTCTTTGAGATGCTCCTCGGCGTATCGGGGGTTGGCCCCAAAGCTGCTTTGAGCCTCTTAGGCACGCTTGCTCCTGAGACGCTGCAACGGGCGATCATGAATCACCAGCCTGAAGTGCTCGCCCGCGCACCGGGGGTGGGGCGCAAGACGGGGGAAGCCATCGTGTTGCACCTCAAGGACCGCCTGGGGAAGCTGGGTGGGCCGGCGGTTCCCCTGACCACAGACGACACCGACGTAATCGCCGCCCTCACCGCCTTGGGGTTCAGTCTGGTGGAGGCGCAGCGCGCCATCCAGCAACTCCCCCGGGATGCAGACCTCTCCATCGAGGAGAAAATCCGCCGCGCCCTGGCTCTGCTGGCGGGCTGAGATGGGGCGGCGCGTCAAAACGCGCGGGTCAACCACCAGCCCGCGCGCACTTACCGGCCTCTTTTTGTTGATCTTTCTCCTGAGTGCCTGTTTTCCTCCTGCGCTGCCCCCCGTCCTCAAGATCGGCCTGGTTGCTCCCTTCGAGGGCCGTTACCGCTACGTGGGCTACGATGCCATCTACGCAGCGCGTTTGGCGGTGCGGGAGATCAATGAGCGCGGTGGGGCGGGCGGCTATCGCCTGGAGCTGGTGGCCTACGATGATCGCGGCGACGCGGAGCTGGCGCGCACCGCTGCTCGCAATCTCGCCGTGGACCCCGCTGTCGTCGCGGTGCTCGGCCACTACCGGCAGGAGAGCTCGCTGGCCGCGCAAGCGAGCTACGCCGAAGCGGGGCTGCCCTGGCTGGCGATAGGGGGCTGGCCGACGGCGACCTCGGCCGCGGTCTATTCCCTCGTCCCTTCCCCGGAGCGGTTAGCCGCCGGGATATGGGAGGCGGGGGGCGCGCCGGACGCCGCTCTCGTGGCCGTGTGGGGTGCAGGGCCACCGGCGGCGGCCCTCGAATCTGTGCTGGCCGAGCACGGCGCTCAGCAGTCGCCCGGAACTTCCCTCTTGCCGGAGCTCCTGTTCAGCCTGCTCCCCCCGCACGTGACGGGAGAGCGGCTGGCGGAATGGCGTGAGCTGGGCTGGCAAGGGGTACTGATCGGCGGGCCGGAGCTGGCGGCGGCGGAGTTCGGCGCGGTGGCCGGCGCGGCAGCCGAGGGGACGTGCTTCGTCACGCCCTACCCCCTGCCCCAAGACCTCCCCGGCACGGCGGATTGGATCGCGGCTTATGGAACGATAGGGCTGTACGTGCCGGAGCCGGGGCCTTACGCCCTCCCCACCTACGAGGCGGTGCAGCTCCTGGCGCAAGCCATCACGGCGGATGCGCTGGCTCATGGCCAGCCCACACGCACGGGCGTCACCGAGGCGCTGGGCAGCGTCGAGTGGGAGGACTGGGATACGGCCCCGCTGTACCTCTACTGCTGGGAGCAGTCGGAGCCTCGCTTGCAGCGCGTTTTGTCCGCATGGAGCGAGTGACCTCGCGCGACTGTTCTATACCCGGTCACTTTCCCCTCTTGCCTATTTGTGTATAATCAGTAATTAGCCCGCTGAGGGGAAGACCCCCAACAGGAGGTTGGAGATGAACCTGAAGGATCTATTGCTAGGCAAAAACATTGACCCACAGCACGTTCTGGTGCTCCGGCATCGGCCTCTTGAGCCTGAACTCAACAAGATACTCCCGTGGCTGGCTGCTGAGAGACCGGACGTATTCAACGCTTACCAACAGACCCAAACCAAGCAGGTTGAGCAGGCAATGAAAAATGCTACACATGTTGCTGCATTCATCGGACATGAACCCGGCAAAGCTCTGTTCGTCGGCTTGTATTCATCAGTCAAGAAACCGAAGCCGATTACGCCCAAAGAATACTGGCAGATTCCGGCCAATGACGTGTTAAAGTCGTTCGGACACGAAGGATTCACGGAGAAATCATCCCGTTCCTCGATCCTCTTGTTTGATCTTGTGCTGACCGATTTTTATGCTCACTGGAAAGGCAAGCTAATCGTTCGCTGGCCGCCACTTGACAAAAATTGGTACCGTTGGGCATATAAACCCAACAAC
>JAUWHU010000273.1 GCA_030605705.1 Thermoflexia bacterium
GGTCTCGTCCTGAAGCGACTGCAGCTCGGCGGGCAGTTCCAGGAGAAAGCGACCCTGCGCATCGGTGACGGCCTCGCCCGTGGCGATGGTCTCGGGTTCGGGCTGCCAATACCAGCCGCCCCAGCTCCACCAGCCCTCCAGCGGCGGCGCGAAGTGGTAGGGCGTGGCGCGCACCTCCCAGTGCAGGCTAACATTGCTCACCGGGCCGCCGAAGAAGTAGGATGCTTCCACCAGCGCCCGCGCCGTTTCCTCCTGGAGGATATCGTCCAGCTCCGGCGTCACCAGCACCTTGAACTCTGGCTTGCGGTATGCCGCCACCGTGAGTGGCAAGTCCCAGTCGCGCCCCCTGGTCCCGTCGGGGAGCGAAGCTTGCAGCGTGTACGGCCCGATCTGAGCCTCGGAGGGCAGTTTGATGGCGCAATCGAAACCGCCCATGTACGAAAGCTCCGCCGTTGTCGTGTAGATGATATCCCAGTCGGGATTGTGGAGCTCCAGTTCGACGGTGCGCACGGTATCGGGCAGCGTGTAGCGGACATCCTTATCGCCCCGCAGGATGCCGCGCGCGTAAATTGTCTGTCCCGGACGGTAGATGGGGCGGTCGGAGTAAAGGTAAAGGTTGTAAGGCACGAAGTTTCCGTAAGCTGCGGAAATGTCAAAGTTCCATGGGCTGACGCCCCGGTCCCAGTCGCTCATGGCGATACCGAATCCCGGTTGGCCGGGGGTTCCCACCACCGCTGTCACACGCTCCCAGAGATTATCCCTGGGGCTGGTGGGGATGCGAGCGATTCCATCCATGTCGGTGGTCGCGGCAGCCAGCAACGTGGCGTCATTATCCACCAGATGCACTTCCGTGGTCGTGACCGGCTCGCCGCTGCGCAGGTCTGTCACCCAGGCCAACGACTCCTCGGCCGCCAGTTTCAAGGTGATGTGCCGGTCACTTACGGCGATGTACAACTCGGTGCGCCAGCCAGCGGCGTTGGAGGTTTCCCACGAAAGAACGTAATAGCCGGTATCCAGTGCGCCGCCTCGCCGCCGCAACAACACCGGCGTGATCCGCGCTTCGTTAGGCGCGTTGTCAAAAGTCACACTCCAATCACGCAGCGGCGTTCCCTCAAGCTGTCTGGCGAGAAAATTTTGTTCATCCAGTTCCGTGAGGTGAAAAGAGACGCGCTCCACGTTCCGCGAGAGGACATAAATCTGGGCCGGTTCCCCGGCATCTAATGTGATGATGTCCATATTGGTGGCCGGCGTGAAGATGGGTTGAAGATCCCCCGTCGTGAAGCAGGACTCCAACGCCGTCTGCGTTTCGTTCCCGTAGCGATCAAGTACGCCGGGAGAAACGCTAACGCAGTATTCGGTGCGGGGTTCTTTATCCCACGAAAGATTAAAAACTTTACCACCCCAGTACCAATAAGTGTGAAGATCATCTGTGTGTACCGTGGGGGTGATGTGTACGTGGGGCAGGATACTCGTTTTGCTGATGGCCCCCTCGAAAGTAATGCGCAGCGGTTCGTAGAGCTCCACCCAGCTCGCGCCGTCGGGAGGGGTGATGGACACGGCGGCGGGATAGGGCGCCGTCTCGAATTCCCAGAGGAGAGGAGATTCCAACAGCGCGCCGGTGAGCGCGCGGGCGCGTTCATCCACGAGGGCCGTGTAGTGCGTTTCCAGGGTCAGGTTGTGCATCGGTGTGAAGACCAATAACGCGCCCTCGTCCTCCCAGGTGATGGTGCCGGGCACGGGTTCACCTGTCCCGGCAACGAGCGAGAAAGCGCTCCCCGTCGCCTCCGGATCCATGGGCGTGCTGAAGGCCACCTGCACGCCGGTTTCCAGCAGCAGGTCCATTTCCCCCTGGCTCGGGGATACTTCGAGGATGCGTGGGGACGCGGTGATGAAAGACCATACGACCGGCTCCTCCAGCACCGCGCCGGCGACACTGGTCACGCCGGCTTCTAAGCGCACGGTGTAGGATTGGCCGGCATTCCAGCCAGGGCGAGGGTCAAAACGATATAGCGAGGTGTTGATCCAGGAGCCATTCCCTTTGATGCGCGGCGTGATCGCCAGCGGCAGGAGAGAGCAATCTCCGACCTCCGCCGCGAGCTGCCCGGTGCAATTAAGAGGGACCACCGGCCGGTTGAAGGAAATCAACAGCGGCGCATCGCTGCGTAAATCAGTGCCCCCATTCTCGGGGCTGGTGCGCGTCACTTCCAGTGGTCCCAACGTGGAGAAATTAAAGGCCAGCTCGTGGTTCAAGGGCAGCCCTTTGGCGGAACGCGCTCCCAAACCCACGGAGACGCGGTAGCGCGTCGCGGTTGCCAGCTCCTTGGGGCGAAACTGGAGCATCCGGCTATTCTGCCAGGAGAAGTCGCCGGTGACTTCAGGGGATACCTGCAATGCTTCCTCTACGCTGGCGCGGTCCATGTCCTGATCGAAGCGCAACGTGATGAGGGAATCTGCGGCCGGGACTTCCTCTCCCACACGAGGGCTGAAGTCCGTTACCACCGGCGGGATACTCGGCAGCGGGGTGGGGGTCGCAGAGGCCACCGGAGGTTCCGTAGGGAGGGCTAACTGGGAGAATTGGGAGCAAGACAGCGTCACCAGCAAGATTCCCGCCAGGCATATCCACAACTTAGGACGAGAGTTAAGATCGGACATCTAAAACCTCCTGTGCAAAGAAGTTAAAGGTTAAAAGTTGCAGGTTAAAAGTTGAAGGTCGAAGGTCGAAGGTCGAAAGTGATTTGTGATTTGTAAGCCGTGATTCGTACTCGGTGTTCAGTGACCAGTTCCAATCACTAATCACCAAATCACCAATTTCTAATCACCTCTTCCTCAGTCTAATAATAGCACGGAGAGGCAAAGAAAGCAAGGATGTTACTATTCAGGCGTGGTAGACCTCAGAGGTCTGAAATAGGCTGGCCTGAGTAGTAACGGATTTGACATTTTTAGTTATTCCCTTTATTATTATAGGAACATCCTCAACTATCATATCAAGTAAGGAGGTATTTCATGAGGAAGCAGTGGTTAGTGGTAGTAAGTTTGGTGTTGTTGGTGTCTCTGTTCATGACGGCCTGCGCTAAAGAGCCGGAACTGGGCACCGAGGAAAACCCCATCGTCTGGTCCTTCGTTCCTTCCGGGGAAATGGAGCGGGTGGCGAGC
>JAUWHU010000545.1 GCA_030605705.1 Thermoflexia bacterium
GCTGCTCCACAGCGCGGCGCGCTTCCTCGACGGCGGCTTGCTGTATCTGCCGCCGCTCCGTGACGGAGTTCAGAGCTGCCGTGAGCTGCGTCGCGCGCCCGGCAAGTTGCGTGGCGCGTTCGGCAAGCTGTTCCAGGCGACTCTGGCGGTCGGCCAGGCGATGACGGTGTTCCAGTGCCTGGGCCTGAGCCGCGCTTTGACGGCTCAACAGGGCATGGCGGCGCTCCTCGATCTGACGATACTCACCTTCGAGGGTTTCCAGCTGCGCCTGTGCCTCCGCCAAACGGGCAGTGACGGCTTCCAGGTCCCCGCGCAGCCCGGCGGCCTCGCCCTCCTCGGCCTCCAATGCCGACCGCAAAGGCGCCAGATTTGCCTGCCCCTCTTCCTGCTGTTCCTGCAAGAGACGGCGACGCTCACGGGTCACGGCCAGCTCGCGCTGGCCCCTTTCGGCCTCGGTGTGCCGCACACTGCTCTCGCGGTGCAGCGCAGCCAGGCGCGCTCGCAGCTGTGCCATCTGCCGGCGCAGCTCGGTGACGTGTGCTGTGAGTGTGTCCACGGATTCCTGCCGTCCCTGTACCTTGTTCTTGCGGTAGAGCACGCGCTGGCGGGTGGTTTCGAGCTGGTGCAAGACCTTTCCCCAACGGTAGCCGTACCAGATGCGCAACAGACCCTGCAGGTCGGCGGTGAGTTGCGCGTGTTGTTCGGAACGGGCGACCTGGCGTTCCAGGCGGCGCAGGCGCGGCTCGATCTCGCCGACGATGTCCCCCACTCGCTCCAGATTGCGGCGGGTTTCGTCCAGTCGCCTGAGCGTCTCTTCCCGGCGGCGGCGGTAGGGCGCGATGCCCGCGGCCTGCTCGAAGAGTGCGAGTCGTTCCGTGGGGCGCAGCGAGAGCACCTGATCTATCATGCCCTGCCCGATGGTGAGGTAAGATTCCCGCCCCAGGCCGGCCCGATCCAACAGGTCGCGCAGGTCCATGAGCCGCACTTTGCTGCCGTTGAGCAGGTAATCGCTGCTGCCGTCGCGGTAGTTGCGGCGTGCGACTGTTACCTCGGCGAAGTCCACAGGCAGCCAGCCGTCGCTGTTGTCGAAGACCAGGGAAACGCGAGCACGTCCTGACCGGGCGCGTTTCTTGCTGCCGGCGAAGATCATATCCTCGCCGGTGCGTCCGCGCAGCGTGCGCATACGTTGCTCTCCCAGCACCCAGCGGATGGCATCCGCGACGTTGCTCTTGCCGCTCCCGTTCGGTCCCACGATCGCGGTGATGCCGGTGGGGAACTGCAGCGTGAGGGGGTCGGCGAAAGATTTGAACCCTTGAATGGAGATTTCTTTTAGTTTGGGCATATTATTTCCACAATAAGTTAGTGACTGGTGATTGGTGACTGGGGGCGGCTCAGCGTCCCAGCGTCTCAGCGTTTTAGCGACTGCTCCGAAAATAACCCGGCTTGTAGTAGGTGATTCCCGTGGGCCGTTGGCCTTCTGGGTCAGAGCGACTGAAGTCGCTACTACGGTCGCCACTACGATTGAGACGCTAAGACGCTAAGACGCTGAGACGCTGAGACGCTGAGACGCAGCTCATTTCCACACCCGCTCAAACATCATCCACTGGTCGGGGTAGCGCCGGATGAATTCCTCGACCTGTGCCAGAACCCGCTGCAGATTCACAATCACATCCTGTGCGCGGTCGCCGGTGCGCACCATCTCCAGCGACGGGTTGGCGGTGAGGTGATATGCGCCGTCTTCGTAGAAGGAGGCCATAATAATGACGAGGCAATCGGTTCGCAGGGGGATGCGAATGTAGCCGGTGGGCAAGTGCGCGGTCGCGCCGAAGAACTCCACGGGTTGGTCGCCCTGTCCCGTGGGGCGATCCACGCCGGTGATCACGATGCCGCCGGATTGCAGCCTGCGCATAGCTTCGCGCAGCGTCGCCGGGGTGATGGGGGTGACCATGGCGCCGCCCTGCTTCCGCAAATCGTTGAAGAGATCGTAACCGGCCGGAGGATCGGCTAAGGAAAGTACCTGCATGGGAACCGACAGGAATTGACTCAGCGCCATCCCGCTCAAATCGAAGTTGGCTGTGTGGCAACCGATCAAAAAGACGCCCCGACCGTAGTCCAGGGCCTCCTGGATGTAGGTCGCGGCCTCCGGCAGCAAGCGCACTGGCGGCGTGAACTCGTTCACCCGCAGGCGGCCACGTCCCACGTTGTGGAAGAGCTCGTAGTAAGCGCGCCCGGCGTTTAAGAAAACCCGGTACACTTGTCGTCGCAGCTCCGCGTCGGAGACCTCTGGCCCCAGCACGTGCCGCTGGTTATCGTAGACGTTGTCGTAGATAGTGGGTTTTAGAGTTACCAATATGCGCGCGGCCAGCCCGGCGAGCAGGCGTCCACCGCGCGGCGGGGAATATTTCCCCAATTGAAAGGCAAATCGCGTAGGCCCGCCTCTGGCAAAGAATCCTTTCGGTTTCATGGAAACATCTCCGGTTCCGCAGGATGCTCCTGCAATACTCGTGGGGCCTCGAGTAATACCGGGATCCCGCGCGCCAGGCATAACGCCACGGCTACCCAGGCCGCGAGCTGCGCGGGCAGCCATAGCGTCTCTCCCCAGGGATGGCCGGCCGTGGAGAGACCATAGGTCAATGTTAGCAGGGCAAAAGCGATAGCCTTCGCTACGGCAAAGGGCGTTCGCAACCACGGCGAGCCGACGAGGAAACGCCCCAGCGGGGAGCGCAGCAGGTCGAAGGGCTTGAGTCCGCGCGCGGGCGCCACCGAGCGGATC